>JAIWOB010000094.1 GCA_020217065.1 Chloroflexota bacterium
CTGTCGTTATTATACTCAGATTTTTTTTGTTGAACATTACAGTTCGCCGCTTTGTCGCAAAAAACGCGCCTGAGCGGGCGCCAGACGCGAAAAGAAAAAGGCACAGACCGCATGTGAAATTTTGAACGCCTGCTGCGGGCAAGCTTATTAATCGCTTCCCCACCGCCCGGCAAAACCTTTCCGAATTCAGTGTAGCACATCCCCCGCTCTTTTGTCTTTACAATTTTGAAAATACGCCGCCGGCTTCGCTCTCCTCGCGCAACAAAGCGACAATCCGTTCCGCAGCGCGACCGTCTCCATAGGGATTCGCCGCCTTCGACATGGACTCATAGACAGACTTATCGTCTAAAAGGCGTTCCGCTTCGTTCACAATGGAGGCGGTCTGCGTCCCAACCAGTTTAAGCGTTCCCGCTTCCACTCCTTCCGGGCGTTCGGTTACGTCGCGCAGGACCAGAGTCGGGACTCCAAAAGCGGGCGCTTCTTCTTGAATTCCTCCGGAATCGGTGAGGATAAGAAAAGCGCGCTTCATCAAATGGACAAGGGGCAGGTAATCGAGGGGCGACAGCAAGGTAACATGGGCGGCGTTTGCAAGCAGGCGGCGGACAGGTTCCTGCACGTTGGGATTGAGATGAACGGGATAGATAATTTCCACATCGCCGCGCGCGGCGAGTTTCAACAGGGCGCGGCAAATATTCTCAAGCGGCTGACCGAAGTTTTCGCGGCGATGCGCGGTGACTAAAATCAGCCGCCGCGCTTGTAGTCTATCCGCGACCAGTTTGGCGACTTCCGCAGGCTCAGGCTGGGCGGAAACAAAATGCAGCGCGTCAATGACCGGATTTCCCGTCACCTTGACCAGATTGGCAGGGACGCCTTCGCGCAATAAATTTTCGCGCGCCCATTCCGTCGGCGCAAAGTGCAAATCGGCGACCGCGCCAGCCACGCGGCGGTTGACTTCTTCCGGAAAGGGCTGCCATTTGTCATGGGTGCGAAGTCCAGCCTCGACATGTCCAAATTTGATTCGGCGGTAATACGCTAACAGGGAAGCGACGGCGACAGTGGTCGTGTCGCCCTGAGCCAGGACCCAATCTGGGGCAAAATCCGAAAAGACGGGGTCGAGACGAGTGAAGATGGCGGCGCTGAGTTGCGCCAAAGACTGGTCATGACGCATCAGGTCAAGGTCATAATCTGGCTGGATTTCAAAGAGCCTAAGAACTTGGTCGAGCATCTGACGATGTTGGGCTGTGACGCAAACCCGCGATTCCACCCCCGCCGCGCGAGCCAGCAGTTTTACAATGGGAGCCATTTTCACGGCTTCCGGGCGAGTGCCAAAGACGGAAAGAATTTTCACGATTCTAGAGTGACAGATTTGGATTTGCCGTCGCCCAGACGGAAGAACGCAAAACCGGCGTTTTCCCACTGACCGCGCTCCCATCCGTTGACCGTGTCCACAAGGAGGCGGGCTTCAGTTTTTAAAGCGATTTCGGCGGGCGACAACTTCCGAAATTCGGAGTGATTGACAAGCAACAAGAGCGCGTCGGCGCCGGCGATGGCGTCTTCCAGACTCGACGCCATGCAAACGCCAGGTAGAGAAGCGTCCGGCTTGAACGGCTCCCAAGCCTTGACCTGCGCGCCTTCGGCTTGCAGCAAACGAACGACTTCAACGGCGGGACTTTCGCGCAGGTCGTCCACATCGGGCTTATACGCCAGACCAAGCGCGGCGATTTTTTTCCCCGCCATCGCGCCCAGGGCGCGCCGCACAACTTCAACCGCAAAATGCGGTTGTCCGTCGTTGACCTGGCGGGCGTGATAGATGAGAGGGGTCAATTGCGGAGCGGCTTCGACGAAAAACCAAGGGTCTACGCTGATGCAATGCCCGCCGACGCCGGGGCCGGGGTTGAGGATTTTGACTCGAGGGTGCAGGTTGGCTATCGAAATCGCCTCCCAAACGTCCACGCCAAATTGGTCGGCAAGGCGGGAAAATTCGTTGGCGATGGCGATATTGACGTCGCGGTAGGTGTTCTCCATCAACTTGACCATCTCGGCGGTGGTCGCGTCGGTCTGGATGATTTTGCCTTTGACAAAAACCGAGTACAGGTCGCATCCCGCCTGCGCCGAGGCTGGGGTCACGCCGCCAATCACGCGGGCGTTTTCAATCAACTCGCGCATAATTTGACCGGGCAAAACCCGCTCCGGGGAATACGCCAGATGAAAATCGCGCCCTGCCTCCAGCCCGGAACGGGCAAGGATGGGAGCGACCAAATCCATCGTCGTACGCGGCGGAGAGGTCGACTCTAAAACGACGAGATTCCCCTTCCGCAAAAAGGGAACGATGGATTCGGCGGCGGAGGTCACGGCGCGCATATCCGCCACCTTATAAGTCAAGCCGTTATATTCGCCAAAACGCCCCTCCTGAAAAGGGGTTGGCACGGCGATAAGGAAAGCGTCCGCCTCCGCAGGCTGGGAAGCGGCTTTAAAGTTGCCGGACTGAGCAGCCTTTTTGAGAGCGTCATACAAACCGGGTTCGTAAATGTGAATCTCGCCGCGATTAAGGGTCTCAACAACGCGCGGGTTGGCGTCCACGCCAAGGACGTTAACGCCATGCGCCGCGAAGGTGGAAGCGGTAGGAAGACCGATATAGCCAAGCCCAATAACGCAAATATTTCTGAATTCCACAGAATCTCCAAAGGGTTGAATTTAGCGCCCGTATTATAACCTTTGCGCCGCTCAAGCATCGAACAACTTTCCGGCGTTGACCTTCGTAGATTTAATTAAGAAGACGCGCAAAAAACAACTTCCGTTTTTCTCAATGACCGACTTGACGATTGTGGAACGCCCGCAAAGCGAGCAGGCAAAACGTCAAATCAGACATTTCTTGTTGTATAATCGAGTGGAGGCATCCATGGATTTTCTATTAGACCCCAATGTTGCGTACCTTGTTTTGTTAGGCGGAGTTTTATTGGGGCTTATGTCGCTGGTCACGCCCGGCACGGGGGCGTTCGAAATCGGCGCTTTCTTCTGTCTGGCTCTGGCTGGATACGCCGTTTACAACCTGTCCTTTAACGGCTGGGCGTTGCTTCTCCTTGTTTTGAGCGTCATTCCCTTTGTCTACGCCATACAAAAGCCAAAACGAGAGTTCTATTTAGGCGCTTCCATTCTGCTGCTGGTGGCGGGGTCTGTCTTCCTCTTCTCGACCGACGGCTGGAAACCAGCGGTCAATCCTGTAGTCGCCCTGTTGGCTTCAAGTTTGCTGGCGGTTTTTCTCTGGGTTGCGGCGCGAAAAACGATGCAAGCCAACGCCGCCGCTCCGGCTCACGACCTGGATGTCTTAATTGGGAAAAGCGGCGAGGCGCGCTCCAAAATTCATGGCGACGGCAGCGTCTACATCAACGGAGAATTGTGGTCGGCGCGCAGCGAGGAGACTATTCCGGCAGGCAGTCTTATTCGTGTCGTTCGGCGCGAGGGTTTAATCCTCGTGGTGGAAAAAGATTCATCTCAAACGTCGTCTCTTCAATAAATTCAAAATTATAAGGAGAACATTATGGAAGTTTTGGGCGGCAGCCTGATTTGCATTATCGGCGCATTGGCGTTGATTGTCTTCGTGTTTCTCGCCAACGCCATCCGCATCGTCCCCGAATACCAGCGTTTGGTCGTCTTTCGGCTGGGACGCTGCATCGGAGCAAAGGGACCCGGCATCATCATCTTGATTCCGGTCATAGACCGCGGCGTCAAGGTAGACCTGCGCGAACAAGTGCGCGAAGTTCCGCAGCAAACCTCCATCACCAAAGACAACGCTCCCATCTCGATTGATTTCCTGTGGTATTTCAAGGTGATGGAGCCTACGCAGTCGGTTTTGCAGGTAACCAACTTCGAAGCGGCGGCGGCGGGTATTGCCGCCACCACCCTGCGCGCCGTCATCGGCGGCATCCCGCTGGACGACGTGCTTTCGCAGCGCGAACACATCAACAATATGCTTCGCACCCGCTTGGATGAAGTCACCGAGCGCTGGGGCGTCAAAGTGACCAACGTCGAAATCCGCGAAATCGTTCCGCCGCGCGACGTGCAGGAAGCCATGAACCGCCAGATGTCGGCGGAACGCATCCGCCGCGCCGTTGTGACCGAGTCCACCGGCACGCGCGAAGCCGCCATCAACGTCGCCGAAGGCGAAAAGCAGGCTGCCATTCTCCGCGCCGAAGGACAGAAGCAAGCCGCCATCCTTGCGGCGGAAGGCGAACGTCAGGCGCAGGCGCTGCGCGCTGAAGGGTTTGCCGTCGCTCTTGAAGCCATCTTCAACGCGGCAAAGAACGTGGACCAAAAGACGATGACGCTGCAATATTTCGAGACGTTGAAGTCCATTGGCGCAAGCGCTTCCACCAAATACATTTTCCCGATGGAATTTACCAGCATGTTGGATAACTTCCTGGGTAAAGGCGGCAAGGGATAACCGCGTCCCGCCATGAAAGGTGGAAAGCGGAAAGCCCGCTTTCCACTTTTTTATTGATACAATTCCCGTATGCAAATTCTCCCCGCCAACCTCCTCGATTTAAACGCCCTGCGTAAGCTTGAAGATGAGAGCTTCGGCAAAGACGCATGGTCGCTTCTCGACCTGATTGCCGTCCTCACCATGCCCGATGTGATTCGCCTTAAAGCGGTCGAAGACGGACAGATGGTGGGGTTTGTCGCAGGCGACCCGCGCCCGCGCGACGGCTGGGGCTGGATTGCCACCATCGCGGTTGCTCCACGCTACAGGCGGAGAGGCATTGGGCGCGCCCTGCTTCACGCCTGCGAAGCCAAACTCAACGTCCCGCGTTCGCGGCTCACGGTCCGCGTCTCAAACCAGAGCGCGATTTCCATGTACCAACAGGAAGGCTATGTCACTACCGACATTTGGAGCGGCTATTATAACGACGGCGAAGACGGCATCGTCATGGAAAAGGCGCTCTCCAATTCACCCGAAGGTTTATAATACGCTCCATATGCCTGAACCCCTCCCCCCGCCTGTATGGGTAAACACAAAAGAATTATTGCAACAAACGCTCGATGACCTCGCCGCGCAGAGCCGCCTGGCAGTGGACACGGAATCCAACAGCCTGCACGCCTTTCGCGAACAGGTCTGTCTGCTTCAAATTTCATCGGCAAGCGCCGACTATCTCATAGACCCCCTGGCGCTGCAAGATTTGAGCGCCCTTGCCCCCATTTTTTCGAACCCGAAAATCGAAAAAATCTTCCACGCCGCAGAATATGACTTAATCTGCCTGCGGCGCGATTTTGGTTTCTCCTTCGCCAATTTATTCGACACGATGCACGCCGCCCGCGTGCTGGGCTATCCCGCCGTCGGGTTGGATACCCTGCTGAGAGACAAACTTCAAATTCAGACCGATAAACGCCATCAAAAAGCGAATTGGGCAAAACGTCCCCTGACGACGGAGCAAATCCATTACGCGCGGTTGGACACGCATTACCTCTTCGACCTGCGCGACACGCTGGAGAAAGAATTGCGTGAAAAGGAACGTCTGGAATTCGCAAAGGAAGATTTTAACCGCGCCTGCTTTTTTGATGAGCAAAAGATGAAAAGCAACGGCGCGTCATGGGAGCGCTTCGCCAATCGCAAAGACCTCTCAAACCGCGACCTAACCATCCTTGCCGCGCTCTGTCAATGGCGCGACGCTGAAGCCGAAAAGCTCAACCGTCCCGTTTACAAGGTCATGATGGACGAAACTCTCGTCGCCCTGTCGAAGAACCCGCCGGAACACAAAGTTGACCTTTCGGCGCTGGGGATGAGCGAGAGGCAGATTCAATTGTGGGGCGACTCAGTTTTGGAGGCTGTCCGCCAGGGCAAGAACGCCCCGTTGGTAAAGAGAAAACTAGCGGAAAGCCCCAGCGACGCCTATCTGCGGCGAATGGAAAAACTCAAATTGTGGCGCAAGAAAGTAGGCATAGAAATGGGCGTCGAGTCCGACGTCATCCTGCCGAAAGCCTATATCTCGGCAATCGCGCAGAATCCGCCAAAGAGTTTAGACGACCTGGCGCTTCTTATGAAGGAAACGCCTTCGCGTGTGGAAAAATACGGATTGCAGATATTAAAAGTTCTCGGAGTGAAAAATGCGAATTAAATTTCATGGCGCGGCTCATACCGTGACGGGCAGCCAGCACCTGCTGGAAATCAACGGCTCGAAACTGCTTCTGGATTGCGGGATGTATCAGGGCAAGCGCGCCGAAACCTACGAGCGTAACTTGAACTTCCGTTACGACCCGCCCAACGTGGACGCGATTCTGCTTTCGCACGCGCACATTGACCATTCGGGCAACCTGCCCAACCTTGTCAAACAGGGATATGAGGGACTCATCTACGCCACCCGCGCCACCGCCGAATTGGGCGGACTGATGATTTGCGACTCGGGGCGAATTCAAGAATCAGATGCGGCGTTCGTCAGCAAGAAACGCGCTGAACGAGGACAAGAACCTGTTGAGCCGTTGTACACCGAACAGGACGCCGAAGAAGCCGCCAGCCGCTTCAAGGGCGTGGATTACGACCAGGCGTTTGAACCCATTCCGGGCGTGGTCGCCCGTTTCCATGAGGCGGGACACATCCTCGGCTCGGCGTCCATCTCGTTGGAAATCGAAGAGAAGGGGCGCAAAATCCGCTTCTGGTTTTCGGGCGACATCGGCAGGTATCGAATGCCTCTGCTGCGCGACCCCATTCTGCCCGAAAAGGCGGATTACATGATTATGGAATCGACCTACGGCGACAAGTCGCACAGCAACCCCGAAAACGCCTTTATCGAATTCCGCGAGGTGGTCAAACAGACAGTGGAGCGCGGCGGCAAGGTAATTGTCCCCGCCTTTGCCGTGGGGCGCACCCAGGAATTGGTCTACAACTTGAACGAGATGATGACCGAAGGCGACGTGCCCCATGTGCCAGTTTTTGTGGACAGCCCGCTGGCGGTGAACGCAACGCAGGTCTTCCGCAATCATACCGAATGTTTCGACGAAGAGACGCGTCAGTTTGTGATGGAGGCGCGTCACCCTGCGCTGGATTTCAAGATGCTGACCTATGTCAAATCAGTGGAAGAGTCCAAAGCCTTGAACGAACGCAAGGAGCCGATGATTATCATCTCCGCTTCGGGCATGGCGGAAACGGGGCGCATCGTGCATCACATCCGCAACAACATTGGCGACCCGAAAAATACCATCTGCATTGTCTCGTGGCAGGCGCCCCACACGCTGGGACGGCGGCTGGCAGACCGCGAGCCAGAAGTCAACATTTTTGGCGAATCGCACAAGGTCAAAGCCAAAGTGGCGACCATCGGCGGACTGTCGGGTCACGCGGGTCAGGATTTGCTGATGAAGTACGCGCTGGGCGTTAAAGATTCCGCCAAACAAATTTTCCTTGTTCATGGCGAAGAACGACAGGCGATGACTCTGCAAAACCTCTTGAAGGAACGCGGCGTCCCGCAGACGTATTACCCCGAATTGCATGAAGGCGTGGAGATTTAAGGTATAATCTGCGCCGCTTCACGTGACGCCCAAACACAACAACATGTGACGCTTTTCTGGGGAGGTGCCAGAGTGGTTGAATGGGACGGTCTCGAAAACCGTTGTGGGCTCCGGTCCACCGAGGGTTCGAATCCCTCCCTCCCCGCCAGCAGACCTGGCAGGTTTTGAAACCTGTCAGGTCTTTTTCTTTAAGTGGTAAGATTCGCGGGATGAAACTCAACCTTGCCCTTGCCCAAATCAACACAAAATTGGGAGATGTGGATTCCAATCTCGCCAAGCACATGGATTACATCCAGCGGGCAAAATCCCAAAAAGCGGATTTGCTCGTCTTCCCCGAACTTTCGCTGACGGGTTACGTCTTGCAGGATTTGGTCGCTTCCGTCGCGCACAAACCGACGGAGGATGACCCCGTCTTCAAGCCTTTGCTCCAAGCCAGCCGCGACCTTGACCTGGTCGTCGGCTTCGTGGATGAAGATTCCCGTCACCGCTTTTTTATCGCGTCCGCCTACCTTTCGGGCGGAAAGACTGTCCACGTTCATCACAAGGTTTACCTGCCCACCTACGGTCTCTTCGACGAGGGACGTTTCTTCGCCTGGGGCGACTCCGTCCGCGCATTTGACACCCGCTTCGGGCGCGTGGGCATGTTGATTTGCGAGGACTTCTGGCACGCCTCCCCGCCTTACCTGCTCTGGCTCGACGGCGCGGACATCATGCTCTTCTCGTCCGCCTCGCCTGGTCGTGGGTTGAACGACAGGGACAGGCTCGAGTCGGCGCATTGGGTGGAACGGGTCATCAAAGGCTACGCCAGCATGTTCACGTCCTTTGTGGCGCACGCCAACCGCGTCGGTTATGAAGACGGTCTGCACTTCTGGGGCGGAGCCGCGCTCTTCGACCCCAACGGCGAGGAAGTGGTCGTCGGTCCCTACAACGAGGAAGCCATCACCATTGCTCAAATGGACTTAAACCAACTCCGCCGCACCCGCGCCCGTCTGCCTCTGCTGCGCGACGAACGAACGGCGCTCATCCGAAACGAACTGGATAGGATTCTTTCCCGTGATTGACATCAACCTCTCCATCAACACCGACCTCGCCCGCGAGATTCTGGCGGGCTTCATTAAATCCGAGATTACGCGGGCGGGGATGAGCCGCGCAGTCATCGGGCTTTCGGGTGGAATCGACTCGGCGCTTTCGTGCGCGCTGGCGGTCGAAGCCCTGGGCAAAGAAAACGTCCTCGCGGTGCGGATGCCGTACAAAGCCTCCAGCAAAGACTCGCTTGACCATGCCCAATTGCTGATTGACCAGCTTGGCATTCCAAACAAGACCATCGAAATCACCGGGATGGTCGAGCCGCTCTTCAAACTCGACCCGCAAATCACGAAGATGCGCATGGGCAACATCATGGCGCGCGAACGCATGATTGTCCTCTACGACCAAAGCGAAGTCTTCAAAGGGCTGGTGGTGGGAACTGGAAACAAGACCGAAATCCTGCTGGGATACAGCACGCTCTACGGCGACTCGGCTTGCGCGATAAATCCCATCGGCGATTTATATAAGACTCAGGTGCGTCAACTCTCGCGGGCGATGAACATCCCCGCCCCCATCATTGACAAAGCCCCGTCCGCCGACTTGTGGGCGGGTCAAACGGATGAAGACGAGTTGGGCTTCACCTACGAAGACGTGGATAAACTGCTTTACCTTCTCGTTGACCAGCGTTACTCGCCGCAGGAAGCCGTCGAAGCGGGGTTCAGCGAAAAGTTTGTCAACGCCGTCGCCACGCGAGTCCGCCGCAACCAGTTCAAGCGGATGTTGCCGCCGATTGCCAAAGTCAGCAACCGCACCGTCGGCTACGACTTTTTATACCTCAGGGATTGGGGAACATAGCCTGCCGCTTCAAGACCAGGGCTAAAAAACGCCGACCAACCGCCGCCCGCAGGATAACAAGGCACGGAGGAGAAAATCAATTCAAACCTCCGTGTTTCCGCGTCTCCGTGGGTCAAAAATATTCAATCAAGGAACACAATGGGATTGCACATTCCGCCATCGCTCAAACACAAAAAATTCTTTTACCTCTGGCTCGGACAATTAATATCGGTGACAGGAACCCAAATGCAACTCTGGGCTTTGTTTTGGCACGTCAGCCGACTCGACGAAAACCCCATCGCGTTGGGCGGCATCGGGCTGGCGCGGATATTGCCCGTCATCGTCTTCTCGCTCATCGGCGGCGCGCTGGCAGATTCGAGAGACCGGCGCAAGGTAATGTTCGTGACGCAAAGCGCCGCCGCCCTGCTTGCGCTTGCCCTCGGCTTGCTCACCCAACTCGGCTATGTGACGATTTGGCACATTTACGTCATCACGGCTTTGCAGGCAATCGCCGTCGCCTTCGACGGACCTTCGCGGCAGGCGTTGATTCCCAACCTGCTGCCGAAAGAGGATTTGCCTAACGCCTTCAGCATGACCTTCACCTCGTTCCAAGTCGGCTCGGTGCTGGGACCCGCCCTGAGCGGAT
>JAIWOB010000095.1 GCA_020217065.1 Chloroflexota bacterium
ATCCGCGCCGCCCGCGATAGCCTTATATTCGCCCCAATTCGGATACTAGACGCTGCCGTTGGATTCCTGAATACTGACGTCTCCCCAGCGGACGTTGATTTTCGAACCGGGGTTGGAATTGGAAACGATTACGCCCAATTCAACGAACATATTGCCCTTCGTCGGCACCCAATGATACATCGTATCGAGATAAACCGTGTCCAGAGTCCGCATATAGACGATATTGACTTCATAATCCCCGTTTGAAACAGGCGTCCCCATGGGAACGGCGGTTGGAGTGGGGGGAATCTTTGTAGGGGTGGGGAGAGGGGTGTTGGTGGGTCTTGGAGTGTTGGTCGGTTTTTGAGTTGGGGTGTCTGTGGGGGCAGGGGTCGCAGTCGCCGCCAGGGTCGCGCCGCCGCAAGCCAAAATAAGAAAAGCCGCCAATAAAGGAATGACAACCTTCATTAAAATTCGATTCGGTTTCATCAGTTCCTCCTGACATCGAACAAACAAAACGGCTTAATTTCCCGCCAATAGAGCGAAAACCATCAAGACAAATTTCCCCTAAACGCCTCCTTTTTAGCGCGCCGCATCCAAAGCGCAGGGCATAAAAAGTGTAGCAAATCCCCCGCTGAAAATCAACCGCCGGAGCAAACGCAATTCGAATTCATAGTAAAATCGCCGTATGGAAGTTCAAATCGCGGTCGCAAAGGTCAATAAGTACGCAGTCTCTGAAAGCGGAGACACGCTCGAAGTGGTGGAACGTCCTACGGGCGGGCTTTCGGTCGTGCTGGCAGACGGGCAGACCAGCGGACGCGGCGCGAAAGCCGTCTCGATGATGGTCGTCCGCAAAGTCATCGGGCTGATAGCGGAAGGAGTGCGCGACGGGGCTGCGGCGCGGGCGGCTTCCGACGCATTGTTCGCCGAGAAGGCTGGGAAGGTCACCTGCACGCTCAACATTGCGTCGGTGGATTTGCACAGCAGAACCATTGTGCTGACGCGCAATAATCCCGCGCCCGTGTTCATTTGCTACGACGACAAAATCGATTCGCACGCCGAAGACAGCGTCTCGCTTGGGACGTCGCGCAACGTCCGCCCCGTCGTCACCGAACTTGCCATCGAAACAGGGTTGACCATCGTCATCTTCACCGACGGCGTCAGCCACGCAGGGGAGCGGCGCGGACAGCCCATAGACATCGGCGAGACCCTGCGCTCGATTATTGAGGACCAGGACCCAACCCCGCAACAACTGGCGGATTCGCTCCTCGCCCACGCCATCAGCCTTGACGACAACCGTCCCGCAGACGACATCAGCGTTTTGGTGATGAAAGTGTCGGCGCGAAGCGGCGACGACGTGCGGCGGATGAGCGTCCGCCTCCCCATCCATGATTAAGGCTGGAAAGCGCAAAAAACGGCTGAACCGCTGGCGGCAAATGCAGGCGTCCATACGCGATACCGCCATCCTGCTGCGCGAGTTTCGCGCGCCCCTGCTCGGCTTCTCGGCGGCGCTCCTTGGCGGCGGCGTTTTATACGACTTGGCGGCGCGGCGGTTAAACGAGCCGACGGACAGCCTGGTCGAATCCATCTACACCGTCCTGACTCTTACCTTTTTACAGCCGCCCAACCGCGAATTTCCACATCACCCCGCGCTGCAAGCGTTTCATTTTCTCATGCCGCTCATCGGCGTCGTCATGCTGGCGCAGGGACTGGCAGACTTCGGCAGCCTGCTCTTCAACCGCCGCGCGCGCGGCAAGGAATGGGAAATGGCAATCGCATCCACGATGAACAGACACACCGTCCTCGTAGGGCTGGGACACCTCGGCTACCGCGTGGCGCTCAAACTTCACGAAATCGGCGAACAGATAGCCGTCATCGAAGCCAACCCCTCCAGCGACACCGTGAACGAGGCGCGCAGTCTTGGCATTCCGGTCATCCACGACGACGCAACGCGCGCCAGCGCGCTGGACGGAGCGAGAATCCGCAACGCTCATACCATCATCCTCGCCAGTCAGAACGATTCCGTCAACCTGCAAATCGCGCTCAAGGCGCGAAGCATGAACCCCTCGATACGAGTGGTCATCCGCATCTTCGACGAAGAGTTCGCTCACGCGCTGCAAGACCAATTCGGCTTTATCGCCCTTAGCGCGACGGAGATGGCCGCCCCCGTCTTTGCCGCAGCCGCAGCCGGGGCGGACATTACAAACCCCATCTCCGTCGAAGGGCAACTGCTCAGCCTTGCGCGGCTGGCGGTCTTGCCGCAAGCGCCTTTCGCAAACCAAACCGTTAGAAACGTGGAAGATTCTTATCGTTTGAACGTTATCTTGTTAAAGCGCGGCGAAAGCGCCGAAACGCCCCCTGCCGGCGACAGCGTTGTCCGCGCCGGCGATACCCTTGCCGTCTTCGGCGCGCCGGAGCAAATCAGCCTCCTACTGCACGACAATGACGGATGAAGAGCGGAAATTTTTGATTGGCGTTGTCGGTCCCTGCGGTTCGGGGAAATCTACGCTCATCGCGGGGTTGGAAAAACGCGGCTATCGCTGCCGTCACATCGCGCAGGAACATTCTTACGTCAAGACCATGTGGCGGGTCGTCGCCAAGCCCGACATCCTCATTTATCTGGAGTGCTCCTTCGAAAATTCCACAACGCGCCGAAAACTAAACTGGCTTCCAGAAGACCATCAGGAACAGTTGCGCCGGCTTTCCCATGCCCGCGAACACGCGCAAATTATCATAGACACCAACCCGCTCTCCCCGGCGGAGGTTCTTTGGCAGGCGCTGGCGGCATTAAAAAATTTCACCACGAATCGGACAACGGGAGTATAATGACGTTTGCGCCAGCCCAAGGCTGGCATTTTTGTGCATGGAGATACTGACGCATGATTCGCAACCTCACTAACCGCATCATTGTCATTGTGTTGATTGTCCTCGTCGCGCTGTGGATAGACTTCAGCCGGCAAATCAACGTCCTCAACCCTTTGAACGATGAAACGCTCATCAAACGCGACCTGACCCCGCGCCTCGGACTCGACCTGCAGGGCGGGCTGCAAGTGCTGCTTGAAGCCGACCTCCCCGCCGACGCCCAAATCGACTCGGCGCAAATGGAAATCGCCCGCGAAATCGTTCAACAGCGCACCGACGCGCTTGGCGTTAACGAAAATAACATCCAGGTGGCGGGCGACCGCCGCATTGTCGGCGAGTTTCCAGGGCTGGAAGACGCCGAGTCGGTGCTGGCAATCATCCAACAAACGGGGCTTTTGGAATTTGTAGACACGGGGGATTTTTCTCCCGAAAAAGGCGTTACGCTTGAAACCGATTACAACCAGGCGCTGCCGCCGGCTGAAGGGGAAACGGTTTACCATACCATTATGACCGGCGCCGACCTGAAAACGGTCGCCGTCCAGCCAAATAGTTTGGGGACTTCCTATGTTATCAATTTCGAGTTGAGTTCCAAAGGCGCGGATATTTTCGCCCAACATACCGCCGCCAACGTCGGAAAACATTTGACCATCGTACTCGACAAACAGGTTATCTCGTCGCCGGTCATCAACGAAGCCATCCCCAGCGGTCAAGGCTCCATTAGCGGCGATTTCACCTATGAGTCCGCCAACGCCTTTGCCATTCAGCTGCGCTACGGCTCTCTGCCGATTCCGCTCAAAATTGTGGAAACCCGCATCATCGGTCCCACCCTCGGCGCGGACTCGCTCGACAAGAGCCTTATGGCTGGATTAATCGGTATGCTGATTGTGGCTCTGTTCATGGTCATTTACTATCGAATGCCGGGCGTGGTGGCTGTCGTTTCGATTCTCATTTACGCATCCGTCGCCTTTGCGGTGTTCAAATGGTTCCACTTCACTTTGACCCTGCCCGGCATCGCCGGTTTTCTCCTCAGCACGGGCGCGGCGCTAGACGCAAACATCCTCATCTTCGAGCGCATGAAGGAAGAATTGCGCAACGGGAAGAATCTCTCGCAAGCCATTGACCAGGGCTGGAGCCGGGCGTGGTCGTCCATCCGCGATTCGAACCTTTCCACCATCATTACCTCCGTCATCCTCTTCTGGTTTGGTTCGACCTTTGGGGCGACCATCGTCAAAGGGTTTTCCATCACGCTGGCGCTCGGCGTTCTGATTTCGCTTTTCACGGCAATCTATGTCACGCGCACCCTGCTGGCGCTTGTACTAAAATCGTTCAAATTCGACAATCTCGAACGCTGGTTCGGCATTTAAACGAGGCATCGAGGATTATTCCATGATTGATATTCTCAGCAAACGCTATTTGTATTTCGCCATCTCCCTGCTGGTCATCGTGCCGGGCATCGTCCTGCTGGCGCTTAACGGGCTGCCGCTTTCGATTGATTTTACCGGCGGCAGCCTGCTCGAAGTTCAATTTGAAACGGGAAAAACGCCGGAAACCGCCGCGCTTGTGACCCTTTATGAAGAAGCCGGTATCAATGACGCCCAAATCACCGCGACCGAAAGCGGTTCGCTCCAAATCCGCTCTTCCTTCCTATCCAACGAGGTCCGCGACAGCATCCTGACGGCGATGAAGGAAAAGAGCGGCTCCGAAGTCGCCGTCATCCGTTTCGACAGCGTCGGACCCAGCATTGGAAAGCAGGTTGCGTCCCGCGCCGCGCTGGCGGTGGCAGTCGCCGCGCTGGCGGTCGTCATCTACATCACCGCCGCTTTTCGCAAAGTGCCAAACGCTTTTCGTTACGGCGTTTGCGCCATCATCGCCATGGTTCACGATGTGGCGGTGGTGTTCAGCGTTGCGGGAATCGGCGCGCTGCTTTTCGACTGGCAAATAGACGCGCTTTTCCTGACCGCCCTGTTGACCGTCATCGGTTTTTCGGTGCAAGATAAAGTCGTGGTCTTCGACCGCATCCGCGAAAACTCAAACCTGCTGCGCAAGTTGGAATACGAGAAGCTCGTCAACCACTCCATCGTCCAGACCTTGCAGCGCTCCATCAACACCCAATTGATGACCGTTGAGTTTCTCCTGCTGGCGCTGGCGTTGTTTGGCGGCGTCACCTTGCAAGAGTTCTCCGTCATCCTGCTGGTGGGACTCTTCAGCGGGACTTATTCTTCGATTTTTGTCGCCGCTCCCATTCTGGTTTTGTGGGAAAAGCGCGAGTGGACCCGTTGGTTCAAGCGGGCGGAAGCCGCGCAATAAATCCGGCGGTCAAAAAACCGCCCTCTCCTCGTTCAACGCCGGGAGAGGGCGGCTTTGTTTTATCGGCTTCCCATCAACTCGTCATACTTCCTACGGACTTCGCGGATGTCGTCCCACATTTGGGCTTTGGGCGAGCCTGGCTCACGGGAGGGATTCCGCAGCAGATAGGAGGGATGGTAGATGGGCATAATCCAGCGTCCCTGGGCTTCCGTCCACTTGCCGCGCAGGGCGGTGATGCCTGTCTTGCGGAGAATTGAATAGCAAGCCACGTTTCCCGTCAGGAGCATGATTTTAGGGTCAACCAGGCGGATGATTTCCCGCACAAATGGACGATAGAAATCTATCTCGGCGTCGGTGGGCTTGCGAAACGCTTTGCCGTCGTCGCCAGGCGGCAGGCGGAAGACCGAATTTGTGATAAAAACGTCCTTTTCGGGGTCAAAGTTCGCCGCTTGTAAAATCTTGTCCAGCAGCTGCCCAGCCCGTCCGACAAAAGGTTTTCCTTGAATGTTTTCTTCGGGTCCCGGCGCTTCGCCGATGAGAAGCAGCTTCGCCTGCGGGTTTCCACGGCTGATGACAATGTTCGTCCCCGCGTTCGCCAAGGGGTCGTCGGTCATACGCTTCATTGCGCTGAATAACTCATCGAGCGATTCGTATTGTTTCGGCGCTGGGGTAAAGAGGTCGTATTCGGGCATGGCATCCTCCAGATTCAGTCGCTATTCCCTGTTCCGCGTATACTTCTTGTAAACCCAATACAACAGCGGATTATAAACTCTGTCCAGGGCTTGCGCGGCGCGTTTGACTTCGCCGCCGAAGCCGCGCTTGAAGCGGTAGACTCCCCACAAGCCGTCATGGCGAGTCTCAAAGTTGGCTTCGAGGGTTTCTTCGTCTTCGTCAGGGACGCCCCACAAATCGTATTCTTCACAGCCGCGCGCTTTTGCCCAGCGGATGGCTTGCCATTGCAGGAGATAGGTCGGCATTCGGTTGCGCTCGCGGTCGTTGGATGCGCCGTAGACGTACCAGGCGCGTTTCCCATTGGCAAAGACCATCAGCGAGGCGAGCGGTTTGCCTTCGTATTCGGCGACCAGCAGTTCGCAAGTCCCTTTGGGATGGAACAATTCGTAAGTGCGCTGATAATATTCTTTGGAATGCACGCCGAAGTTGTCTCGTCCGCCTGTGACGGTCATCATCTCGTGGAAGGCGGAGAGGTCGTCCCATACGCGGACGGTCACGCCTTTTTTTTCGGCAAGACGAATGTTGTAGCGGCATTTGGGCTTCATCCGCGCCAAAATTGTTTCTTCGCTATCTTTGATGGAAACGACGATAGTGCGGGGGGGTTGGATGTTATGAGAAGAAAGGATGAAGGATGAACGCTTCGCGTGAAGGATGAAATCTTCGCTCCATGAATCGGGTTCAATTTTTAGGAAGATGGCGCGATTCTTTTTGCAGATGGAATCGACTTCTTTCCAAAACTCTTCACTATTCCCCATCACCTTTTCGCTATTCGCCAACTTGGGCATATAACCAATCGTCAAGCCCAGGGGGAGACGGCGAAAGAGGATTTGCGCGCCAACTTTATTATTGATAATTCGCGCGGGTTTCCAGCCAAAGTTTTTTTTGAGTTCGCCCCATTCGCCCAATTGAAGCAGGTGCGCTTCGGGATGGGATTGTAGAAATTGATTCCAAGCGGCAAGGGTGACTTCGGGCATGGCAAAAGTCTAAGGATGAAGGAGGAAGGATGAGGGATGAGTTTCAGACGGTTGAGGTTCGGTGATGGAACAGCCAGGGATTAATGAAGCAAGAAGAGCGGTAATGGCGGCGCGGTCGTCGGAGAGGCTGAGGGTGGTCAAGCGCTCGACGGCTTGAATCAACTTCGAGGTCGGCAGGGTCGAAGGCTCGTCGAGGCGGGAAATGTCGGGGTGCGGAGTCGGCTTGAGGGCAGAGTCAGAATCCCAGAGTTCTTCCGCCAACTTTTCGCCCGGGCGGATTCCCGTAAACGTAATCTCGATATCCTTGTGCGGTTCGAGACCCGAAAGTTTGATGAGGTCTTCGGCAAGGTCGAGGATGCGGACAGGTTCGCCCATGTTGAGGACAAAAACCTCTCCGCCGCCCTGCATGGACGCGGCTTGCAAAACGAGATAGACGGCTTCGGGAATGGTCATGAAAAAGCGAACCATGTCGGGATGCGTGACGGTGACGGGTCCGCCGTTGGCGATTTGATTTTTGAAAATCGGGATGATGCTGCCGCGAGAGCCAAGCACGTTCCCAAAGCGGACGACGGTGAAGGCGCGGTTATGCGCGCGCGCGGCGTCGAGGACAATCATCTCGGCGAGGCGTTTGGTCGCGCCGTAAATGCTCGACGGGCGCACGGCTTTATCGGTGGAGATAAGCACAAAGCGCTCTACATTATGCGCGACTGCGGCATTGACGAGGTTGCGCGTGCCAAGCACGTTGTTGGAGATGGCTTCGACGGGATTGGCTTCCATCAGCGGGACGTGCTTGTGCGCGGCGGCGTGAAAAACCACCTGCGGCTGATGCTTGGCAAAGATGGATTCGAGGCGTTGGGCGTTGCGGATGTCGGCGATGACGGGGATGAGTTTGAGACCGGGATAATTGCCTTGCAATTCGAGCAGAATTTCAAAGATGGAATTTTCGCCGTGACCGAGCAGGACGAGTTCGGCGGGGCTGCGCCGCGCAATCTGACGACTGAGTTCGCGCCCGATGGAGCCGCCCGCCCCCGTGACCAAAACCCGCTTGCCTTCGAGCGCCTGCCCCACCTTTTCATCGTTCACGCGGACGTGTTCGCGGCGCAGCAGGTCGGTGATGTCCACCTCGCGCAGGCGGTTGACGCTGACCTTGCCCCCAAGCAGTTCATAAATTCCAGGCATGGTGCGCGATGGGATGCCCTTCTTGCGGCATTCGTCATTGACGAGACGGATGATGCTGCCTGGCGCGGACGGAATGGCGATGATAACCTCGTCCACCTGCTGGTTGTCGAGGATGTCGGCGAGTCTGTTCACCTTGCCAATGACCGAGACGCCGTAAATCTGGTGATTTTGCTTGGCGGGGTCGTCGTCAAGAAAGCCGATGGGGACGAGGTTGAGCTGCGAGGGACGCTGCAACTCGCGGACAACGAGAGCGCCCGCGTCGCCCGCGCCGATGATAAGGGCGCGTTTGGGCTTTGCGTTATGGCGGACGGTCACGCTGTGTTGCTCGGCGAGAATCCGCAAGGCAAAACGCGAGCCGCCGATGAGGACAAGCGAGAGCAGCCAGTCAATGCCGAGGGCGGAGCGCGGCATTCCGGGCTGGAGGATTCCCGCGCTGATGAGCAGGAGCATGACGCCAGAGGTCAAGACCGAAGCGGCAGTCACGGCGACGGTGATGAGCCGCAGTTCGCTGGTGCTGGCGTAAATCCACAGGCGGCGGTACAAGCCAAAGTAAAAATAAACGGGGACTTTAATCAGCAGCGCCACCGCGCACATCATCAGGGCGGCGGGGAAATAAAACGGCAGCTGGCTTACGTCGAGGCGCAGGGCAAAACTCCCCAACACAGACACGGTGATGAGGGCAAGGTCGCCGATTAAGACGACGCGGTTGCGGATGTGACGACGGGAAGACATTGGAAGGATGAATTATGAAGGATGAGGGATGAAAAGGAACAAGATACAAGAACCGAGAAATGAGTTGTCTGCGTCTCTTTCCTCGTTCCCTGGTTCTCACCTCTCGTTTCTCATTACTTCTACGGCTTCTTTGACCCCTTCGGCAAGCGTCACTTGCGGGCGGAATTCGAGGATGTCCATCGCTTTTTTGGGCGTGCCGATGGAACGGTAGATGTCGCCGGCGCGGGGCTCGGCATGGATGTGCATGGGGGCGTCGGGGAAAATTCCATAAAGAATATCGAGCAAATCGAGCAGGCGGGTTTCGACCCCTGTGCAGACGTTGAAGATTTGTCCGGGCGCGGCGGGGTGACGCGCCGCGAGCAAGTTGGCTTGCACCACGTCGCGGACATTAATCAGGTCACGGCTTTGTCCGCCGTCGCCGAAAATGGTGATGGGTTTATTATCGAGCAGGCGGCGGATGAAGATTGGCACGGCGGCGGCGTACATCGAGTCGGGTCGCTGGCGGGGACCGTAGACGTTGAAATAGCGCAGGGCAACCACTTCAAAATCGAAGGAGCGGGTATAAAGCTCGGCGTACATTTCGGTCACCCGCTTGGAGACGGCATACGGAGATAACTGTCGCAGCGGGGTATCTTCCACAAGAGGCATGGCGGTCGAGTCGCCATACACGGCGGCGCTGGAGGCGATGACGGCGCGTTTGACGCCCGCCTTGCGCGCGGCTTCGAACAAAATAGACGTGCCGGTAATGTTGACGTCAAAGCATTCCTGCGGCTTTTCCATTGACTCGGGGACGGAAACAAAAGCCGCCTCATGAAAAATAATTTCCACGCCGCGCACGGCTTCCGCCACGCGGGAAGCGTCGCGCAAGTCGCCTTCGACGATTTCCACGTCGAGCCCATTTAAGTTTTCACGCTTGCCCGATGAGAAATTATCAAAGACGCGGACCTCCGCGCCCTGCCTGAGCAAAGCCTGCACAATATGTGAACCGATAAAACCCGCTCCGCCTGTGACGAGATATTTCATATTTGGTCGCTCCTTTACGCTGGAGACTTTCGAAGTCTTGAAAACCTCCAAAGCGCGTCGTCTATCTCCCAGTCCTTCTTAACACCGTGCCGATGGTTCGCAGGACAATATTGAAATCCATCGCCAGCGTGCGATGCTTGATGTAATACAAGTCGTATTCGAGTTTAATCATCGTCTCTTTGACGCTGGCGACATAGCCGTAATTAATCTGC
>JAIWOB010000096.1 GCA_020217065.1 Chloroflexota bacterium
GCACTTGCGGAAAAGGCTGGGAGCCCATGCCAAAAATATCGGCAAGACCTGAAAAAACGGCAACGACATATCCGGTGGCGACGAGCCGCGTTCCGATTTCCGAAACGATGGTGCGTTCCCTTCCCCACCACAAGGCAAGCATCCCGACATATCCTCCCAGGCAAATAAACGCCAGCCCGGCAAGAAAAACGGCAATTTGAACAAAACCGACAACGGGACTGCGGTCCCAGCCGAACCAGTCGGGCTTTGCGCCAATCACGAGGACAAATAGCCCAAACAAAGTGACGGAAACGCTGAAATACATGCGCGGGGGAAAGGGGTCGTCGGCGGCGCTTTGCGGCTTGACGGAAACATCAGGGTCGGAGTTCATTGCGGCAATTCCCTTTTCAGGCAGGCAATCCAATTGCCGCCCAGGATATTTTCAATATCGGTTTGCGAATACCCGCGTTCCGCAAGAAGCGGGGAGAGTTTTTGCAAGTCGGCAATCGTATCCAATTCGGGGGGAACGGATTGCACCCCAAAACTGCCGTCGAAGTCGCAGCCCAAGCCGGCGTGAAGCGAATCTCCGGCAATCTGGCAGATATGGTCAAGATGTTCCGCCACAACCCGCAAAGGGACTTCTTCGCGCCTGTCGCGCCCGGACTTCCATCCCGGCTTCAAATAAGGGTTGTGCGGGACAATTCCCGCGACGCCGCCGCGTTCAATCAACCCTTCGATGACGCGGTCCGAAAGGTGGCGGTTGGAATCGTCTTCAGGGAGCAGGGCGCGGCAGTTGGCGTGAGTGCTGATAATGGGACCGCGATACAAGTCAAGGGCTTCCAGAGCGGCTTTTTCGTCCATGTGACTTAAGTCGAGGATGAAATTGTAATCCGCCATGGCGGAAAGAAGTTTTCGCCCTTCGTCAGTCAACGGACCCGGCTCGCGCCAGCCGCCGCTGTAACGGGTGGCGACCCAGGCGGGACCAATAATCCGCAAGCCGAGTTCGCGCCACTCTTCCAATTCCGAAAGTTCGCGAATCGCTTCCGCGCCTTCCATTAACGGCACCAAGCCGACGGGATGCCCCTCCCCATTATCAGGCTGCGACCAATGTTCAAGAATCTGGTTTAATTCGCTGACGGAAGTCGCCAAGCGAAATTTATCCGGCATGGAATCAGCCATCTGACGATAGAGCGATAGTTGGCGGCGATATTGTTCGCGGGCTTGGTCAAAAGTTTTATAGACCAGCAGGTCGTTTCCCTCTTTATGCCAGCGGACAGGCGTGGCGTATAAAGTGGCGAAAATAAGAGCCACTTGCCCGCGTTGAAAATCGGGCCAGCCCAGCATGGTATCCTCGTTTTCGAGAACTACGGCGGAGCCAGCCTCAAGACGGCGGGATTCGGCGGCGGAACGCGTATAGTCCCGTCCGTATTTAATCATGTTCCAGGCGATGTCCGAATGGGCGTCAACAAGAATTGGCATGTTTATCGAAAAGCGCACCTTTCGGTGCGCTCCTCATTTTATCGCGGTTGCTCTTCGTCTCCGGCGTCCGCCGAAGGAGGCTCGGAATCCTGATTAAATTCCTGGGTAAGCATCTTGAAATCTTTGTCGGCAAAGGCGGCGGAGTCGACTTTGCGAAGGCTAAGCCCGACGCGATGCTGTTCGCCGTCAATGCGGATGACGCGCAGGGTCTTTACTTCGCCTTCCTTGAGAACTTCTTTGGGATGCTCAACGCGGTTTTCGCTCAATTCGGAAATATGGATGAGGCCTTCGATGTCGCCGTCAAGTCGGGCAAAAGCGCCAAACTTGGTGAGGCGGGTAATCGTGCCTTCCACCAACTGCCCAACGCTGTATTTCTCAACGCGGCTCTTCCAAGGGTCCTCTTGCAAGGCGCGGATGGAAAGCCCAATGCGTTTCTTCTCGCGGTCCACATTGATGACTTTGACCCGCACTTCCTGCCCAACTTCAAGGATTTCTCTGGGGTGACTGAGACGGTCCCACGAAAGTTCGGAGAGGTGGACAAGCCCGTCTGCGCCGTTGATGTTGACGAAAGCGCCAAAATCCGCCAGGCTGGTCACTTTGCCGGTGTAAACGCCGCCCTCTTCCAGCTCGCTGATAACGCGGTCTTTGAGGGAAGAGCGCGTTTCGGTGTTGACCGAACGCTCGGAAAGGATGAGGCGCCGGCGTTCGCGGTCTACCTCGATGATACGCACTGAGATAGGCTGCCCCACCATCTTCTGCCAGCGCTGTTCAGGGGTGTCTCCGCTTGCCTGCGAACGGCGCAGCGCGCTGATTTGGGAAGAAGGAACAAAGCCACGCAGATTGCCCACAGCGGCAATCAAACCGCCCTTGTTGAACCCAATGATTTTTGTGTCAATAACGGTTTGGTCGGCGACCATTTTCTCAACGTTTTCCCAAGACATTTCCTCCTGGGCGCGTTTGAAAGACAAAACAACGTTGCCGTTTTGGTCCTCGGGGTTGAGAACATAAACGCTGACTTCCTGCCCAACTTGAAGCGCGGCGCGTTCTTCCGCCGAAAGCTGTTCCAACTCCCTGCCTGACACCACGCCTTCAGACTTGGCGCCAACGCTCACCAAAATCTGATTTGCGCCGACGCTGGCAATGACACCTTTGCGAATCTCGCCCACCTGGGGCAATTCCACACTCATCGATTCCGTTTCGAGCAGCGATTCCATTGTTTGATTGTTAGGGTGTTCTCCCTGGGCGTTTTCAGCCCCTTGCCCACTGAGGGCTTCGTTTTGATCCATCACGCGTGACTCCAATTAGCTGAAATATGAAGCGGATTATACAAGTGAAGTGCGAAGTTGACAACCCCGTAACAGGTCAATAACAATTTCTTGACATCTTGCCGCCGGCAAGTATAATTTCACTCCTACAGGTAAAGACCAGCGCGAAGACAAGTAATCACGCAACTGTTCAGAGAGCCGCCGGATGGTGCGAGGCGACCAGTCAAAATGATGAAATCCCCTTCGCCATGTCATTCTCGCAGAGGCGTTTGTCATAAGAGAATCGGGCGCGCCCGTTACAGCGTTTTCGAGATTGCTTTTAAGCAATGAAAGCAGGTGGCACCACGAGACGCCCCTCGTCCTGCATGGACTGGGGCGTATTCCATTAAAGCGCAAGGAGGCGCAGTATGTTGGACATCAATATCATTCGCGAAACGCCGGAGGTCGTCCGCAAGGCTTTGCGGGACCGTCAAATGGACCCCTCTCCTGTAGACGCCATTCTGCAGCTGGATGAGAAGCGCCGCAGTCTGCTCTCTCAAGTGGAGACGCTCAAGGCGGAGCGAAACGCCGTCTCGAAGGAAATCGGCAAGATGAAGGATGCGGCTTCCCGTCAGGAGAAAATCGAGGCGATGCGCGTGGTCGGCGACAAGATTGCGGAGTTCGACAAACAAGTCGCAGAGGTGGAGGCGGAATTGAACGCGCTCACTTCCTCGATACCCAATATCCCTGATTCGCGAGTCCCGTATGGAAAGGACGACAGCGAGAACGTGGTCATCAAGACGGTGGGCGAGCCGCGCAAGTTCGACTTCACACCCAAACCTCACTGGGATTTGGGACCCGCCCTCGGCATCCTCGACTTTGAGCGCGGAACAAAACTGACGGGTTCAAGGTTCTACGTCTTGCAGGGAGCGGGCGCCCGCTTGCAGCGCGCCGTCATCGCGTGGATGCTCGACTTGCACATCAAGCAGGGGTATGAAGAAAAGTATCTGCCGTTCATGGTGAAGAGCGCGGTGGTCTACGGCGCGGGGCAACTGCCGAAGTTTGCCGATAACCTTTACAAAGACCATGAAGAAGATTATTACTTCGTGCCGACCGCCGAAGTCCCGTTGACGGGTTTGCACATGGACGAGATTCTCGACGAGGCGTCGCTGCCAAGGTTATACACCGCCTACACTCCCTGCTTCCGCCGCGAGAAGATGAGCGCGGGGCGCGACGTGCGCGGCATCAAGCGCGGTCACCAGTTCGACAAGGTCGAGATGTACATGTACTGCAAGCCCGAAGACTCGGAAGCCATGCATGAGAAAATGGCGAAGGACGCCGAAGAGACCTGCGCCCTGTTGGGCGTCCCCTACCGTATCAAGAGGCTTTGCACAGGCGACATCGGCTTCGGCTCGGCGATGACCTATGATTTCGAGTTGTGGGCGCCAGGCTGCGACGAATGGCTGGAGGTTTCGTCGGTCTCGAACGTCGCCGATTTTCAGGCGCGGCGCGCAAATATCAAATATCGCCCGGCAGATGGCGGCAAAGCGAAGTTCGTCCACACGCTTAACGGTTCAGGGCTGGGGCTGCCGCGCACGATGATTGCCATCATGGAAAATTACCAGCAGGCTGACGGCTCGATTGTAGTTCCCGAAGTCCTGCGCCCGTGGATGGACGGCATCGAAGTCATAAAATAAGTTATGAGACCTGACAGTCGCTTCGCGGGAAACCTGTCGGGTCTTTTCTCGTAAAGTAAAATAGAGACGATTATTCAACCTGACAGGCTCGCTTGGAAATCCCTGTCAGGTATTTTTTCAACGAGGACCCGATGACCGACCCTGAATTTTGGAGACTCTACTTTGAGACCCTGCTGGAAGTCTTGACTTTTCTCGTCATGCTGACGGGGTTGTTCGGTCTCTTGCTTCCCATCTTCCCAGGGCTGACTGTGATGTGGATTGCGGCGCTGGTCTACGGGATGATTCAACTCATTGTGGGGAACATGACCTGGGTCACATGGCTGCTCTTCATCTTCATCACTTTACTGATGGTTGGCGGCAACATCGTGGATAACATCATCATCGCCAAACACATGCGCGACAAGGACGTTCCCTGGAGTTCTATTCTGCTCTCGTTTGCGGCGGGGATTATCGTCAGCCTTTTTCTGACCCCATTGGCGGGGATTATCGCCTCGCCCGTCGGACTCTTCCTCGCCGAGTGGAGACGGGTCAAAGACAAGCAAGCCGCCCTCGCCAACACCAAAGCCTGGATGACGGGCTGGGGCTGGTCTTTTCTGGCAAGGTTCGGGATTGGGGTTGTGATGATTGCTCTATGGGGATTGTGGGCGTGGGCGTAGGTCACGCTGCAAACGCAACTACCGCTTCATAAATTGACTCGCCGCGCTCGGAGCGCGACCTACAGGACGGGATTTTTCAACATCGCCGTCAGCAGTTTGACCGTATTCTTCATGTCGTTGAAATCCACCATCTCCGACGCGGAGTGGACATAGCGCGCTGGGATGGATAATGCGCCCGTCATCACGCCTGCGCGGGAGATTTGAATCTCCCGGGCGTCTGTGGAGCCGACCAACAACACCTCGCGCTGGCAGGGAATCTTCGCCTTCTCAGCGGTCTGAATCATCCAATCCACCACGCGCGGGTCGGCAATCATGCCCACGTCGCGGAATTTGACGCAGGGTCCCTTGCCGAGTTCCATCGCCATCTTGATGGAAACGGGCGTGTCGCCGGTGGGAGTCACGTCCACGGCAATACCGATTTCGGGTTCGATTCCAAAGGCGGCGGAGCCTGCGCCGCGCGAACCAACTTCCTCTTGCGTTGTGAAAACAAAATATACATCATTGGGGGTGGACTTCAGCCCCCGCAGGGTTTCAATCAAAACCGCCACGCCCGCGCGGTCATCGAGCGATTTGGCGACGAGGCGGTCGTCCATCTCGATGAAGGAACGCTCGAAGGCGGCGATGTCGCCGACCTTGACGGGGCAATCGTCCCTGCTGGTTGCGCCCACGTCAATAAACATCTTATTGATTGGAAGCCAGTTATCGATTTGTTCGAGGCGGTCGTAACCGACGACGCCCGTAACTCCATTCAAAAAGCGCACCCGCGCCCCAAGCGTATACCTGCCGAAAGTCCCGCCGACGTTGGTAAAACGCACAAAGCCTTTTTCATCCACATGGCTGGCGATAACTCCAATTTCGTCCATGTGCGCGGCGAGCATGATTCGCTTCGCCGACTTGGACTCCATCGTCGGCTTTTTGCGGGCGATGAGGTTGCCCAGCGCATCCACGCGGATTTCGTCTGCCAGCGGTTTGACTTCCTTCAAGATGACCTCGCGCACGGCGTCTTCATAGCCCGACGGCGCGAAGATTTCGGTCAGCGTTTTGAGCAATTGTTTCATGGACGTTTTCCTCAATCAGACCTGACAGATTTTGAAAACCTGTCAGGTCTTGTTTTAAATTCTGAATTTCTCGCCAGCGATATAGGTCTTGCTTTCATTTCTCGTAAATACATGCGCTTTAGACTTCCCCATCACAGTCCACTCGCCGTCGCGCCTGCCGACAATGGCGGTGTCTTCGTCCACGCCGAGCATGATTTCGCCATCGCGCAGTCGGCGGCGGAGGGTGGCGACCAGCGGCTTGCCGAATAAAGGCAAGGCGTTGAAATGCGGCAGCAGGGACGCAATCGGCAGGATGTCAAAGGCGGCAGTGGAGCGGATTCCCGCCGCTTTCACATCGGGCATTTCCTTGCCGAGAATCATCGCGCCCGCCGAGCATCCCGCGTATACCGCGCCGCGCGCCCAAGCCCTTTGGGCAGATTCCCAAACGAGGCTGTCCTTCAAAGTTTGATACAAATAATTTGGATTGCCGCCAGAGAAATAAATAACATCCGCGCTTTCGATTGCCGACGCATAATTCGGGTCGTCCGCAGATTGTTTGTCTATCACGGGGAGCGCCTGCGCGTCCGCGCCAAGGCGGGTGAAATGCTCCACGCCCATGTTCGACCAGCGGGCGACGCTCTTCGAACCTTCGTCTCCAGCGGCGGTCGGCAGGCAGACGACGCGCGGCTTGCGACCGTTAGCCCCGCAGTTGGCAAGCAGATAAGAATCCACTTCGTCCATCACGGGGAGATATTCACCGGAACCGAGTAAGGCGATGAGACCGTTCATGCTCGAATCTATCCCCGCTTATAAAAACGAAGCAAAGACTTTTTCTTCCATGATTGCGGCAACATCACTATACCAATTAACTTCTCCCTTCTTAATGACCATTTTGCAGAATCCTTTGTCTGTACGCTTCGCGCTGGATTTTCAAGTAAGGCAAAAAGTCAAAATACTGACGGATGGTCAACGAAAAGAACGAGCCCGCGTCGAAATCTTCGGCGCAATAGATGAGACGGTTTTGGCGCACGGCTTCGAAGCGCACCACAACGTCGCGGATATCCAGAAATACGATATCCACATTGTTGAAGCCGTGACCAGTCAGGTCGGCGAGAATATCGAGTTTCTTTTCACGCAGGGAGGGACCACGCGGTACGACGCCAAGGTCAATATCGCTTTGGGAGTTCGCCTTGCCGCTTGCAACAGAACCGAACAAATAGACAGCCTGAATATCGGGATATTTTTTGAATATCTCTGGCAGCAAACTCAGGTCTGGAAAAATCGGTTTCATGCCCTTGATTTTACCAGCGATGGGGCGACGTTCCGCAGCGCCATATACAAAAGGTTCAGCGTATTCTTCCAGTCCTCCACCCGCGCAACGCTGACGGGGGAATGGGTGTAGCGGTGCGGCACGGAAACCGAGACCACAGGAACGCCCGTCCGCGCCTGCTGGATTGCGCCCGCGTTCGTCCCGCCGCCTCCGGGCTGACGGAACTGGTATTTGATTTTGTGCTTTTCCGCCGTCTCAGCAAGGAAACGGACCAGGCGCGGGTCGTCCAGCGTGGACGAGTTCGCCATGTAAATAGCGGGACCAAATCCCAGCCGCGTGTTGTAGGTGAAATTTTCTTCGCCCTCGTAATGGGGCAGGTCGCGGGCGGGAGTGGAATCCACTGCAATGGCAAGGTCAGGTTGGAAGTAATAAGCTGCGACCTTCGCGCCGCGCAAGCCGATTTCCTCCTGCACGCTGAACGAAAGACATAATTCGATATGTTTCGGCGCGCGCTTCAGAAGTTCAATGAGAATCGCAATCCCAATGCGGTCGTCAATCGCTTTCGACATGATGGATGGACCCACGCGTTTGAACTTTGCGGCGAATGTGGCGCGGTCTCCTACGTTTGCCTTGCCTTCGCCGAGGTCAATCCGCAGGGAATCCACCTCGAGGGCGCGCTCCAACTCGGACGGCGTAGTAAGGTGAACCGGTTTCGCGCCAATCACGCCGACGGTGTGGTCTTTGCCGACGATAACCTGCTTGCCCGGCAGGTGACGTTCGTCAATGCCGCCAACCGCCTTGAATTGATACAAGCCGTCGCCGTCGTCGTGAACAATCATGAAACCGACTTCGTCCATGTGAGCGTCGAGCAAAACGCGCAACGGTTTTGCGTTGAGCGAAGTGGAGGCGTTTTTACGAACCAACACGCTGCCCAGCGCGTCCACTTTGACTTCGTCGGCGTAGGGCTTGACCTCTTCCATGACAATGCGCCGCACCTCGCCTTCGTCGCCGGAGACGGACATGGCGTTGCACAACTTTTCGAGCAGTTTGATTTGCGGTTGACCGATGGATAGCATGACTTCTCTTTTTGCATGTCGTTGCGAGAAGGCATCCTCCTCGCAACGACAGATTAATCCCAAACAATCTTGTTCATAAAATCCGCTTCGAGGGATGCGGCGAATTCAGCGAGCAGGCGTCCCGCGCGCTGGATATCTTTGAGCGCGACCATCTCGACGGGTGTGTGCATGTAGCGCAGCGGAACGCTGACCAACAGCGTGGGGATTCCCTCCGCTGTGAGTTGCATGTAGTCGGCGTCGGTGAGGGAGTATTCAGGCATGGGTTCGTCTTTGACGGGGATTTCAACCCGCGCCGCGACATCCTTCATCCGCTTGTATAGAAACGGGTGGTTGTTGGGACCGATTCCGAGCGTGAGTCCCTTGCCAAGCGGGAAGGTTTCGTATCCGCTCGCGCCTGGACCTGAGCCATAGGTCGTGTCGAGGGCAATGGCAATGGTGGGACGCAGTTGGAACGCGGAGGTTATCGCTCCCAGCGCTGTAGTCTCTTCTTGAATGGATGCAATTGCATAAACATCCCAAGCATGTTTCTTGCTTTGCAACTCTTCAAGACAGACCGTGAGCGCGGCGACGGAGGCGCGGTTGTCGAGGGAATGTCCGCTGAGCAAGCCGCCAGTTAGCTCGACAGGCTCGGTGGCAAAGGAGATGCGGTCGCCAACCTGAACGCGCTTTGCGACTTCGGCTGGCGTGAGTCCCGTGTCAATCAGCAGGTGGGGCAAACCAATCACGCCTGAGCCTTTGCCTTCGGGCAAAAGACTCGCGGGCGGCATGACGATGACTCCGTAAAGTTCCTCGCCTGTTTTGGATGCGTGGACGGCGACAGGCGTTCCGGGTAAAACGCGCGGGTCCAGTCCGCCGATGTTGGCGACGTGCAGGAAACCGTCGGCGATGCGCGAGACCATCAGCCCGATGGAATCCATGTGCGCGGAAATCAAAACCGAAGGGCGGGGAGAAGCGTCAGAAATAGAGCCAGTTTTCAGAGCGTGAACCGAACCCAGCCTGCTGCGGCTGACCGAATCCGCAAGCGGAGTCCACTGCTTGTGAATCAAATCCGCAACGGGGTTTTCGTATCCCGAAAGACCCGCAATAGAAATGATGGATTTCAAAAAAGGAAGGATGTCGCTCATGATGTCATGAAAACAAGAGACCTCATGGGAGAGGTCTCTGCGTCGGTTATCCGCCGCCAAAGGCTGTCGGCGAGGCGGACGGGGTGATGGTCGGCGTGGGAGTGATTGTGGGCGTCGGCGTAATGGTCGGCGTGAACGTGCTTGTGAGAGTCGCCGTTGGGGTTAGGGTGGGCGTGAAGGTAAAGGTGGGCGTGAAAGTTTGCGTGAAGGTCGGGGTGGGGGTATCGGTCGGCGTGTTCGTATTCGGCTGAAAGGGAGTAAGCGAAACCGTGGGCGTGGGGGTTTCGGTAGGGGTTGGGGTTTGAGTCGGCGTATCGGTGAAGGCGCTGGTGACTACCAACGGCGTAGCGCTGACCGTGGGCGAAAGCGGCGTTCCCGTTTCGGAAACAGTCACGGTGGGCGTGGCTGTCTTGTTTCGGTTGGGATTCGCCGACAAAG
>JAIWOB010000084.1 GCA_020217065.1 Chloroflexota bacterium
ATCGGCAAGATTGCAAAGCGTTTTTCTTCCCTGCGCGTCTTTGGCGTAGATTAAATCGGGCAGGTTGTCAATGAGGGTCCTTAACAGATTGCGTTCCAGCGCAAGAGCGCGCTCCGCCTGCCTTTTTTCGGTGACATCGCGCAAGATGAGAAGCCGTTTAGATAGATTATCTCCTTCATGAACGAAAGTCTCGGCGAGAGCGTAAATGGAATTGCGCCAGGTCAGTTCGCCGCGCCCTCCTTTTACAAACGCGCGATAGTCAATTCCGAAAACGTCCGTAAAAGTTCTTCCGATGATTTGCTGAAAAGGGAGGTTCAAACGCTCCGCCGCGACGCGATTACAGCGCGAAATAACGCCGTCAGCGTCCATAATCAACACCAGGTCGGAAAAGGCGTCAAAGGTCATCTCCCATTCCTTTTTGGCTCGGGAAATGGCGGAAAGAAAACCGCGCTGTCGTCCCAGCAGCGCCGCCATTACGCCCAGCACGAGAGGAGCCAGCCCCACAATCCACATCGCCGGCTGCCGGGTGAACGTGTCGGCAAAGGCGCGGAGCGTACAGGAGAGACGGCTGCCGCCGCATTCCAGCAGGAAGGCAAGCGCCGGAAAAATAAACCCGCTAAAAAAGCCGACAAGGGCGTAGAACAGGACGGTCCTATTCCGATACCAGGGCATATCCGCCTCCGCTTCTGAATTTTAACTTCCGCATAAAGTGTAGCATATTAACCGGCTCTTGTCCTTGCAAAGACGTTCGAAGTTCTTCGCAACCTTGCAAGTTCCGGCGCGGCATAGTAAACTTTGCGCCATGAAATTCGAGCGCCTCTCGCGGATGCAGATGAAAATGAGCATGCGAAACCGCCGCTGGAAAGCGCGTTAGTTCTTCGCGTCTGCGCGGATAACGGGCTGTCCAGAACTGCGGGCAGCCCGTTTTTTATGAAAATTTGGAATTTATGCGGGGAGACTCTCCGCCGCAAAACAGAGGAGAACATCATGTCGGAAAATATTCTCGTCGCCGTCGCCTGGCCCTACGCCAACGCGGAAATTCACGTCGGCAACTTGACCGGCTCCCACTTGCCGGGAGATATTGTCGCGCGTTATCACCGCTTGAAGGGAAACAAAACTTTGATGATAACCGGCACCGACTCGCATGGCACGCCGGTCACCATGAGCGCGGACAAACTCGGCAAGCCGGTCGAGGAGGTTTACAAGTTTTACCACGAAGGGTTCATCGAACTGTTTCAAAAGATAGGCATCTCTTACGACCTCTACACCACCACTCATAGCGAAAACCACTTCAAAGTGGCGCAAAATATGTTCCTTGCCCTGCAAAAGAACGGTTTTCTTTTTACCAAAGTGGAACCGCAATGGTTTTCGCCCGGCCTCAACCGTTTCCTGCCCGACCGCTACATTGAAGGGACTTGTTATATTTGCGGAAGCGACGGCGCGCGCTCCGACCAGTGCGACGTTTGCGGCAATGTGCTGGACCCCGCCAAACTGGTCAACCCGAAGTCGAAGATTGAAGGCGACCGCTCTTCGCCCGAACTGCGCGAGACGGAACATTTCTACATTGACCTTTCGAAACTGGAACCCGACGTGAAGAAGTACCTGCAAGACCGCGCCAGTTACATGCGCGATACGGTTTTGGGCGAATCGCTGCGGAAAATTGAAGCGGAGGGGCTGAAGCCCCGCGCCATCACCCGCGACCTTGACTGGGGCATTCCAGTCCCTGTTCAAGGCTGGGAGGGAAAATGCCTCTATGTCTGGTTCGAGGCGGTCATCGGCTATCTCTCCGCTCCCATCGAGTGGGCGCAGATTTCCGGAAACAAGGACGCCTGGCGCGAATGGTGGACCAATCCCGCAGCGAAGCAGTTTCACTTCATCGGCAAGGATAATATTTTCTTCCACACCTCGCTTTGGCCCGCCGAATTGATGGGCGTGGGCAGCGCGTTCATGGAACTTTTCGCCGGCGAAGAAATCCCGTTGATTGTCCCCTACGACGTGCCAGCCAACCAGTTTATGAATCTTGAAGGAAAGAAAATCAGCGGCTCGCGAAACTGGGCGGTATGGGTGCGCGACGCCCTGACTCGTTTTGACCCCGACGCCATCCGCTATTATCTGACGGCGAACATGCCCGAAGCCAAGGATAGCGATTGGGATTGGGCGGAATTCGTGGCGCGCAACAACAACGAACTGGTCGCCACCTGGGGCAACCTCGCTAACCGCGTTCTGTCTTTTAGTTACAAACATTGGGAAGGGCGCGCGCCAAACGTGGATGCGTCCGCATTGCGCGAGGCTGACCTCGAATTGCTCAAAACCATCGAAAACGGTTTTAACGTCGTCGGGGCGGAACTCGAAGCCGTGCGTTTGCGTTCGGCGCTCAGCGAAGCGCTGAAACTCGCCACCGCCGTCAATCAGTATCTCGATGCGCAGTCGCCGTGGAGCGCGGTTAAGACCGACAAGGAATCCGCCGCCAAGACCATCTACACCGCTCTCAAAGCCGTTAATTCGCTCAAAGTGATTTTCGCTCCCTTCCTGCCTTTTACATGCGAAAAACTACACAAGTTTTTGGGGTACGAATCGACGCTTTTTGGAGAGCAATACACCGAAACGGTCAAAGACGCCCTGGGCGAACATTTGGTTCTGCGCTACCGTCCCCCGGCGCGCAACGAAAACCAATGGAAGGCGGCGGAATTGGAGCCTGGGCAAAAGTTGAATCAGCCCGCTCCCTTGTTCAGAAAATTGGACCCCAGCGTGGTTGAAGAAGAAAGGGCAAGGCTGGGCGCGCAATCGTAAAAGAACGCCGGCAAGTCCGTTTTATTATACAAAGCGTCCCGAAGGTTGCGGCAAACCAACTTTCGGGACTGGAATAAAACAATTGAGCGGATTTAGTCAGACGCTGTGGCTTCAACCGGCTCCTCGTTGAGATAACTCCAGCCGAGGGCGTGTTTCATGTCCACGGGCTTGCCGTAGATGTTCTTTAAGACCTTCGGCGGGTCAATCTTGCCGGTGGCAAGCGAGACGACCAGGAACGCTACAACCGAGATGAAGAAAGCGGGCGTCGAACCAATGTAGACCGAATCCCAAACCGCGCACTGCACATCCCCTTCGCAAGCGATGATGGTTTCCTTGTAATAAGACATGGAAAGGAAAATCCAGGAAATGGTGCCGGAGAAAAACGACGTCAGGGCGCCAATGTGATTGGCTTTTTTCCAATACATGCCAATGACGTAAGGGGCGACCATCCCCACCAAAATACAAGTGTTCGCCAGCACAGCCAGCTGGTAAATGGTTTCCGCCCAGAGCGCAATCGCCAAGCTCAAAACTCCGCTGACAACCAGCGCGGCGCGGGTCAGGAAAAGTTGAGCATTATCCGAAAGGTCAGGTTTGAAAACTTTGACGATATTCTCGGTGAACATGGTCGCGCCAGCCAGCATGGATGAGTCGGAAGTGCTCATCAACGCCGAAGCCAGCGCCGCCACAAAGAGCGCCACCAGGATTGGGTTGAGATATTTCATCGCCATGGAAATCAGGACGAATTGGGTCTGGTCTTCCGCAATATCGGGACCGATTGCCGAATACGCCGCCATGCCGATAAAAGGCGAAAGGACGCCGAATGTGATATAGAGAAACGCCGCAAGATAGGTGGATTTAACGGCGACGTTTTCGTTCTTCGCGGCGCAAGTGCGCTGAAGGTAATCCTGGGCGGGGATGCTGCCCAACCCAATCGCCATCCAAGCGGCGATATAGTAAAACCAACCCATCGTACCCTGATAACCGAAATAGCCTTCTTCAACGGTCGGCGTCATCGCAAAGGGATAATCGGTATATTGCGCGCCCGCCATGCCAATGAAATTATCGAGACCGCCGACGCCCCAGAGAATGCCGATGAAAATCACCAGCAAGCCGCCCATGGTCAGGAACATCTGCATGAAGTCGAGGGCGGTGTCAGCCCACAAACCGCCCGCCATGGTGTAGATGGTCACAACGCCCGCCACCATCACCATGCCGACGGATAAATCCCAGCCGAGGAGCGCCTGTAAAATTGCGCCGCCCGCCACAATCTGCGCGGCGGTCCATCCAAAGTAACCGATAATTTGAGCAACCGACCCCACCACCGACATTGCCGTGCCGTAGCGGTGCTGGAAGAAATCCATGATGGTGACGTATTGGGCGCGCCGCGCCACACGCACAATCAACAAGCCCGAAAGCACAAGGCACAAGGTGGCGCCAAAGGGGTCGAAAATCACGCCCTGCAAACCGTATTTATAGGCTTCCGAACTCGACCCCATCAGGGTTTCGGCGGCGAACCAAGTCGCCATAATGGAAGGCGCAGCCATCCAAATCGGCAAGCGGCGCCCCGCCAGCACATAGTCGTTCGTGGTCTCGACCCGTTTTGACGCCCAGTACCCAATTGCCAGGCGGATAATCAAAATGACGACAATCCCGCCAACGATTAAACCAGAATACTCGTAATTCTGCATTTCTCAAAGCCTCCTTGATTGATGGATTGGTTTTTCTCAAATTCCTTCAGCGCAAAAATGTCGTCCTTTGCGCGCAGATACGCAAAGGACGATAAAACTGCGCTTACATTTCCTTGATTCCGTAAGGGAAGCCGTAATCCGCCATCTTCTCCATGAAGGGGTCGGGCGGGAACGCCTCGGGACCGAGAACTCCCACACCCTTCCAGACGCCGTGTTCCAGCAAGTCCATGGCGATAACCGCGCCAAAAGCGGTCTGCGCCACCACAGCCTGACAGCCCCAAGTCTTCATGCACTCTTTATTATCCGCAACCTGATAGAGATAGACCTGGCGTTCCTTGCCGTCTTTCTTTCCTTTAACCCAGGCGCCGGCGCAAGTCTTCCCGCTCATCTTGTCGCCGAGATGGGCGGGGTCGGGCAGGCAAGCGGCAACTACATCGCGCGGGGCGACCATGACGCCCTTGACGTTGATTTTTTCCTTGTTGTCGAGACCCAGCATGTGCAACGTCTTTAGGACGCCGATGAACTGGTCGCCAAGCCCGTACTTGAAGGTAACGCGTTTGGTCTTCACCCAGCGCGGGACCAACAGGACTTCTTCATGTTCCACGTTTACCACTTCGACGGGACCAATCTCCGGGAAGTCAAAAACCTCCGGCTCGGAGAAGGGCGCAGTGGTAAACCAGCCTTTGCCTTCCTCCCAAATGACCGGCGGATTAAGGCATTCCTCAATGGTGGTCCAAATGGAAAAGTTGGGGGCAAATTCATATCCTTCGATGGTGATGTTTGCGCCATCGCGGATGCCAATTTCGTCTATTTCATCAAAGAGGCGCTCCTGGGCGTAACGGGCAAAGACATCCGCCATGCCAGGCTCGACCCCCATGCCCACCAGCGCAAGCAATTTTTTCTTTTGCCAGTCCTTCGCCTTTTTGAACTGGTAATCGCCCAGTTTGACGCCGCATTTATTGAAGGGGTCGGATTTGTGGGGCGTGGAAAGGGTCATTGCCATGTCCATGTAGGTCGCCCCAACCGCATAAGCGGCGTCGAAAATCTGTTCGTTGAAGACAGGGTCAACCGCGTTCATAATCAGGTCAACCTTGTATTTCTTCGCAAGTTTGACGATGTCCGATTTCTTGCTTGCGTCTATGAATTCAACTGGGAATCTTTTATTCTGACGCAGCCTTTTTTGCACCTCCCTGGCGCGCTTGATATTGTAGTCCGCCAGAACCATTTGTTCCATCCACGGGCGCGGTTTTGCAATTGTGGCAATTGCCTCGCCAACGCCTCCGACACCGACGAGCAGAACTTTCATAATCTTGTACTCCATTTTGTTTTATAACCCGCCGAACGCGAGTTAGAATGACAATGAAAAGACAAAAAAAACCCTGCCCGCATCGAAAGAACAAGGGTTTCTAAAAGTAAATCTCTTTTGCAATCTTCAAATGGATAAAAGATTCCGTTTCGCGGATGCCGTCTATTTTCGCAAGTTTTTCGGTCAGGAACTTGAGCAAGTCTTCGTGGTCGCGGCAAAAGACTTCACAGATAATGTCGTATCGCCCGCTGACCACCACCAGATAAACCACCTCTTCGAGTTTGGAAATTTGCTCGGCGACTTGCAGCATCTTGGAGGCTTCGGTGTGAACCCCAATCAACGCCATCGTCCGCATCCCCATCATCAGCGGGTTGGTGACCGCCACCACCTTGAGGTAACCAAGTTCCACAAGGCGGTTATAACGCTGGCGAATCATGCCGGGAGAAACGTTGAGTTTCTCGGCAATTTGAGCGAAAGGCTCCCTGCCGTCTTTATGCAGGGCGTCAATAATGTACTGGTCAATGCGGTCAAGACGCGAGACGCTCTGACTTGCGCCGATTGCGTTTTCCATTGTTCTATTTTATTCCTTTTTTGCACAAAAGTCAATATTTTTTGATGATTTGTCAGTTTTTTGCGACCCAAAAAGCAAAAAACGCAAAGGCACGCCGTCACCCCACAAGTTTCCAATGTCTTAATCGCCGTTTCTCACCTCGCGCCACAGGTCGTCATAAAGGCGGGCGGCGGTGCCTACATCCGCGATGCGGCGTCCCGTCCGCAAAACGTTTATGGGCGGGTTGGTGATTGGCGATTCAATGTAGGCGTTATACAGGCTGGCGAGAGTAATTTCCCCGCCGTTTATATCCTTGATTTTCGTTTGGTTTTCGCGGATAAATTCAAGCGCGGCGGCGTTCGGAACGCTATATGGAAAATCGCGCAAGACCATCCAAAACACATCGCCCTGATTGACGTAATTCAGCCAGGCATAGGCGGCGTCGGCGTGAGGGGCGTTCTTAAGAATCGCCCAATTATCCTGCCAAAGGATGACGCCTTCCGAAGGGAAAACAATTTGGATTTGCGGGTTTTCCTGATGGGCGATAAAGGCTTCGCCCGTCCATACCGCCGCCAAATCCACAGCGCCGGCGAGGAGGGCAGTTTTGGGGCTGTCGCTGTCGAAGAGTTTGACGGCGGGAATCAACGCCTCCAGTTTGGTCTTGGCTTCCGCCAACTGCGCGGGGTCCGTCGTATTGACGTCATAACCGAGAGACAGGAGGGCTGCGCCAATAACGACGCGCCGGTCGTCGAGAAGCGCTATCCGCCCGGCGTACTGCGGATTCCACAGGTCCGCCCACGACTGCGGAAGAGTCTCCACCCTGTCCATGTTGACTGCAATCAAATCCATCCCAGCCAGATAGGGAAGCGTAAACCTGTTGCCGGGGTCAAATTCAAAATCGAGATAGTCGGGGTTGAAATTTTTCATCACCGGCAGGCGGGCATGGTCGAGTTCCTGCAATAAATTCTCTTTGACGAGACGGGGAATCATGTAATCGGACGGCAGAATCAAGTCGTAACGGGCGCCGCCGCCGACAATTCCATCATATAGCTCCTCGTTGCTGGAATACAGATGAAGACGGGTTTCAACGCCGTAAACCGCCTCAAAACATTCGACCATGTCGGCTGGGATGTACTCGGTCCAAACAAAAAGGTCAAGTTCCGTGGAAGTCAATTCGGCGGGAAATTCAGGCTGCGGGCAAAGATAACCGCTTGAAGAAACCGGCGGCGCAGCGGTCGGAGAGGACGAGGCTGGCAGCATCGAACCGCCGCACGCCGCCAGCGAAAAACCAGCGGCAAGCAAACAGAGCGAGAGAATTTTTTGATTCATCTTTTCTAAGATTTATAGCCAATCATCCGCAAAAAGTTCTTTCTCCACGCGACGCCCTCCTCGTCTTCAACCCCTTGAGGAGAAAAGCCGTCCACTACGCCGAGGATGCCGCGTCCCTGCTCGGTTTCGGCGACCAAGACTTCCACAGGGTTGGCTGTGGCGCAGAAAATATGAGCCACTTCAGGCACGGATTTAACGGCATTCAAGACGTTGATGGGAAAGAAGCCCCGCCCCAGAAAAAGAATGAAGGAATGTCCCGCGCCGATGGCGAGGGCGTTTTTCTTCGCCAGTTCAATCATTTCATCGTCGGTTCCCGTCCAGCGCACAAGGCATTTCCCCGAAGCCTCGCAAAACGCCAGACCAAACTTGACGCCCGGCACAGAACCAACCAAAACTTCGTGAATATCTTCGACGGTTTTAATGAAGTGGGATTGTCCAAGGATAAAATTGATGTCTTCGGGTTTTTCGATTTTGACAGTTTTGATTTCCATGGGGGTTCTCCTATTGAAAGTCTTTAGCCGCTCTGTCGAAGGCTAAGCCCGCCGCAGAGCGGGTTGAGGCGGCAAATGTATTTTATACCGATTCCGCCGCCCGCCTGACGTCTTTTTTGAGAAACAACAAAAAACCAATGAGGCGCAGACCAGCGCTCACCCACAGCGCGCCGCCAAGACCAATGTAATCCGCAAGCCAGGTTCCAAGCAGCGGAGCGAAGATGGCGGAAAAATATTGCATCGAATGGACGAGCGAGACGAAAGTCGCGCTATATTCCGGCGGGACGGTCTTCATCAACTCGTCAAAAAAGACCAAGTCCAATCCGGCTTGAAAGAGTCCTGCGATGGCGGCGTAAACAACGATAAGCGAAACCTGAGGCGTGGCGGCCGTCAGGGCGGGATAGAGAATCATGCCCCCGGTCGTGGCGAGCAGAACAACCCGCCCGCCGTATTTGCGGGACGACATCGTCCAGAAGAAATATCCCATGAGCATGACAATGTTCATGGACATGGTGATGACGCCAATCTGCGAGTCCGTCGCTTTGACCACATGCACGAAATACAACGGCATGATGGGCTGGCTCAACATCAACGCGGAGTAGTAAACGAACTTTTTCAGGGCGAAGGATGTGAAGGCGGGCGCGCCGCGAATCAGGGAAAAATAGTTTCGGGCTGATTCCCAAGCCGACGAGGAAGAACCAAGCGTCAGGCGGGTTTGGTCCGGCAGCGATATCTTCCGCGAAAAATAGTAACTCAGCAGACCGCCGAGAGACAATCCTAAAAACATCACCGCGTAATTGACGGGAAATTCAATCAGGTCAATGGTGCGGGTGACAAAGAAGGTTCCCACCACGGTCGTCAAGCCAAAGATTGCCCAACGGCGGCTGAGGAGGATATAACGCCCTTCGGGACCGGCGACGGCGTTCATCACCACCGAAAAGGCAACCGCCAGCGCCGTTTGCGGCAAGGTGGCGAACGCCCAAATGGCGAGCGTGGCGAGAACGGTGTATTGGCTGGGAAGCGCAAAAGTCAGAACGCCGGTCAAAGCGTAGCAGGAGATAACCAGCAGACGCGAAAGGCTGTACCAGGGGACGATGTTTTTGCGGCTTTGCAAAAAACGCCCAACCAAAATGGCGAGGAAAAGACCAGTGACCCCCGGCATGGAGGTAAGCAAACCGACCTGAAAATTGCTCGCTCCAAGGCGGGTGAGAAAAACGGGAAGGAAAGGCGCGGCGACATTGGCAATGCTGACGCCGATGGCGTCAATTTGCACATAGCGGAAATTTCGCTTTTGGATTTCTTGTTCGGTTGAATTAAGCATGGGATACATTCACTTGACGCCCGCCAGCCAAATCGGCAATTGACGGAACAACTCGCTCATCACCGCTTTTGTCCGCTCATGGAAGATTTCAATTTTGCCGTAAACCTCGCCGCCGTCGCCGCCGACAAGGTCGCTGATGCCGCGCAAAATCAACAGGCGGATATTGTTCTTTTTCGCCACCCAGGCAATCGCGCCGGATTCCCAATCTGCGGCGACGGCGTTGTATTTTTCGATGAGCGCGGGGATGTCTTCGACAACGATGTCGCGGTCGGCGGAGATTAAGAGACCGCGAATGACGGACGGCGCATCGTGGTTTCCGCGTCCCAGCCAGGAGAGGTCAATCTCTGTCGTGTAATGCCGAATCGCTTCAGCGCCGTCGCCCATTTGCTCGATAATGTCGTAGACCAGAGTCCGCTCGACGAGGATGACCGCGCCGGTTTTAATGCGCCCTGCAAAACCGCCGCAAGTTCCAAGGTTGACGAGCAGGTCAGGCTGGAAATGGTCAATCACATATTGAGCGGTCGC
>JAIWOB010000097.1 GCA_020217065.1 Chloroflexota bacterium
CGACAAAACCAGCGCAATAACAGGGGATGGTTGCGACGATGATGGCAATGAGGGTCATGCGGAGGCGGGCGCGGGGCATCTCTGATTCAAACATATTGGGTGGATTATAATCCATGATGAATTAGAACCCAGTCTCAGACCTGAAAGGTTTTTGGAAACCAGTTCTCAGGATACATATATGATTCCCCTTCGCCTCCGTATCTCAGGCTTCCTCTCCTACCGCGACCCCGTCGAGTTGGACTTCGCCTCGTTTGACCTCGCCTGCATTTCAGGACAAAACGGCGCAGGCAAATCGTCCCTGCTGGACGCGATAACCTGGGCGCTGTTCGGCGAGGCGCGGGGCAAAAGCGCGGACGTTATTAATTTGAATCAGGACGTAAAAGCCGCCGAAGTCGCCCTGACTTTTGAATATGAAGGCAACGTTTTTCGCGTGATTCGGACGCTGCCAAGAGGAAAAAGCGCCGCGCTGGAATTCCAGATATTAGACGATGGGCGAAACGCCGGGGACAACGCGGTCAACGGTTCATCGTCCATCGTCCAGAATTGGAAACCGCTGACGGAGAAATCTGCCCGCGAGACGCAGGCGAGAATCGAGCGCACGCTGCGCATGGATTATGACACGTTCATTAACGCTTCGTTCTTTTTGCAGGGCAAAGCGGATGAGTTCACCCAGCGAAAGCCCAGCGAACGCAAGGCGGTGTTGAGTTCAATTCTCGGTTTGGAAATTTGGGACGCCTACAAGGAACGCACGGCGGAGCGCCGCAAGCAAATCGAAGCGGAAGTTCAGGAAATAGAAGGGCGCATGGCGGAGATTGATTCCGAGCTGGCGGAGGAGGAAACCCGCAAGTCACGGCTGGCGGAGTTGGAGAACGCGCTCAAAGGACTCTCGTCTGCGCGGGCGGCGCAGGAATCTGCGCTGGAGAATATCCGCAAGAATGCGGCGCTGATTCAAGAGCAGCGTAAACTAGCGGAGACTCTGTCCGATACGTTGAAGCGGGCGAAGACGGAACTGGAAGCCATCGAAAGCCGTTTGGCGCAAAAGCAAAGCGAGCAGGCGATTTACGCCGACTTGTTGAACCGCGCCGCGGAAATTGAGGCGAATTACAAAGCCTGGCAAACTTCACGCAAGGAGTTGGACGACTTCGAGAAGTTGGCGCAAAAATTTCACGCCCAGAATGAATTACGTCAGCCGCTGCTGCGGGAAATTGAAGTGGAGAAGGCGAGACTGGAGCGGGAGGTTGAGGCGTTGGGAGAGCAGGCAGCCGTCATTGGAAATCAGGAATTAGAAATTGGGAAATTAGAGGAACAAATTGCGGCGGCGCAAGATTCATTAAAAGAGGCGGAGGAAAAAGTCAGGCGGCGCGGCGAGTTGGAAACTCAACGGAACGAAGCGCGTGAGAAAAACGCGGCTCTCAAGGTCGAGAACGAGAGCCTTCGCAGGGAAATGGATGAAATCAAGAAGCGGATTGATGCGCTAGAACAAACCGAGGGAGCGACTTGTCCCCTTTGCGGACAGGAACTGAGCGAAGAACATCGCAAGTCCACGTTGGAGGAATTGAATAAACTTGGAAAAGAAAAAGGCGACCAATTCCGCGCCAACAAAAAAGAGCTGGAAGAAACTGAAAAGCAAATCGCCGATTGCCAATTACGAATCGCCCAATTGGCAAATGCCGATAAGGAACTCATTGAAAATTCAAATAAGATTTCCCAACTCACCGGGCAAATTGAAAGTCTCCGTTCCGCCGAAAAGGAATGGGAGAAGACGGGGAAGAAACGCCTTGCCGAAGCGGCGAAGATTCTGGAAAAAGAATCCTTCGCGGCGGACGCCCGCGAGCGGCTGGCAGACCTCGACAAGGAACTGGCAAAACTAGGCTATGACCCGTCGGCGCACGAGGCGGTGCGGCTGGCGGAATCAAGCGGACGCGGGACGGAAGACGAATACAACAGCCTGCAATCCGCTCGAAAGGTGAGCGACCATTTGACGGGTGAAATCAAAACCCTGGAAGAGGAAAAAAGCAGAAAGGAAAAAGAAGTCCGCGCAAGCGAATCCGCCTGGCGTTCCGCAGCGGAGACTCTTGCAAAATCCGAAGCAGGCGCGCCGAACATCTTGGAAGCCGAAGATAAGCTGCGCGACTTGCGCGAAGAGGAAAACGATTTAAGGGCGCAAGTGGGCGCGGCGCGTCAGAAGGTGGAAGCGTTGTCGGGTCTGCGGACGCGCAAGACCGATTACGAAACCCAGCGCGAAGAACTCAACCAACAGATTGCCCGCCATCAAACGCTGGAACGCGCCTTCGGAAAAAACGGCGTGCCCGCCCTGCTCATCGAACAGGCGTTGCCGCAAATCGAGCAAAAAGCCAACGACCTGCTCGACCGCCTGAGCGACGGGCAGATGTCGGTGCGCTTCGTGACCCAAGCCGAGTACAAGGACAAGAAACGCGAAGACCTGAAAGAAACGCTCGACATCCAAATCAGCGACTCGGCGGGACTGCGAAACTACGAGATGTATTCGGGCGGCGAAGCCTTCCGCGTGAACTTTGCAATCCGCCTCGCGCTCTCCGAGATTCTGGCTCAACGCAAGGGCGCGCGCCTGCAAACCCTGGTCATTGACGAAGGCTTCGGCTCGCAGGATGCGCTGGGCCGCCAGCGGTTGGTCGAAGCCATCAACGCCGTGCGGCGCGACTTCGCCAAAATCCTGGTCATCACCCACCTCGACGAACTCAAGGACGCCTTCCCAAATCGCATCGAAGTCGAGAAGACGGAACGCGGGTCGTCGGTCAAAATCATCTAACCTAAACGTCGTTCATGCTTTATCTGGTTGTCTCCACCCTCCTCTTTCTCGCCGCCATCGTCATTGTGTATTGGATTCATAACCAGCGCCAACTCGATATTGTAGTCGCGCCCGCTCCGCCGCCCGCTCACGCTCCGTTGATTTCGATTTGCATCCCCGCCCGCAACGAAGAAAAGAATATCCGCGCCTGTGTCGAAGCCGCGTTGGGGCAGGATTACCCGAACATTGAAGTTATTGTTTTGGATGACCGCTCCACGGATTCAACGCCGACTCAACTGGCTGAACTCGCGTCCCGCGACTCTCGTCTGCTCCCAATATTTGGAAAGGAACTACCCGCAGGCTGGGCAGGCAAACCCCATGCCTTGTTCCAAGCCTCAGCCGCCGCGCATGGCGAATGGCTCTGCTTTCTGGACGCGGACACCTTCCTCGCGCCAAACGCCATCTCGGCGTGTTACGCCAAAGCCCTCGAAATTCAGGCTGATTTGCTCACCGCCATGAACGAGCAAATCCTCGGCTCGTTTTGGGAGAAGGTTATCATGCCTCTGGTGATGACCGCGCTCTCCGTCGGGTTCTCGCCGCGTAAAGTCAACGACCCCGCCCGCCGCGACGCCGTCGCCAATGGTCAATTCATTTTGATTCGGCGCGCGGTGTACGACGCCGTTGGCGGGCATGAAAAAGTCAAAGACCAGATTGTCGAAGACAAAGCCATTGCAGAGCAGGTCAAGTGGAATGGGTATCGGCTGGCGATTGCAGACGGCAGGAACTTCATCCGCACCCGTATGTATACCGACTTGCCGTCCATGTGGGAAGGCTGGACAAAGAACATCTACCTCGGTCTCAGCGGACATCCCTTCCTGCTGCTGCTCGGCGCGTTTGGAGCGCTGTTGGCGTTGATGGCGGCTTTGTTCCTGCCGCTGTGGACGCTGCTCGGACTCGGCTGGCTGGTCAACGACGGCGGTTGGATGGCGGCTATCGTCAGTCTCGAAGCCCTGCTGGTGTGGGGCTGGCTGATTTATTTCCGCGCCAAAGCCGCGCGCGACATGAACATTTCCGCCTGGTATGCGCTGACCACTCCGCTGGGGGCGGGCGTCTTTGCCGCCATGATGTTGACCTCGGCATGGAAGGTGATTTCAGGGCAGGGGGTGACGTGGCGGGGGAGAAAGTATCACTCGAAGTAAAAAGTCAAACCTGACAGGTTTCCACGTAGTTCCAATTAACCAGCTACCCTTGATTCACAACAAACTCCATTAACTCAGGTCATAATGAAACCTGTCAGGTTTTCGAACTTGACAAATGCACCCTGATTTGTTATATTTTGTGAAGTCAAACAAAATATAACATCATGAGCATATCCCCACATCGCGAGAAAAGAATCATCGAACTCCTGCAGAAGCAGGGCAGCGCCTCCATTCAAGAATTGGCGGAGGCATGCGGCGTTTCTGCAATGACCATCCACCGGGATTTGGATAAGCTGGCAAAGGCGGGACTCATCCAAAAGAAGCATGGCGGCGCGGCGCTGGCGGAGCCATCTCCAAACCAGTGCGCGATGTGCGGCAAACCCATCTTGGAGCGGACGATTTTCATTGTGCATTTGGAAAGCGGGGAACAAAAACGCGCTTGCTGCGCCCATTGCGGCTTGATAATTCAAGGTCACGCCAAAGGCGTTCAACAATCGCTCACCGCCGATTACCTGCGCGGACATATCCTCAGCGCGGGACAGGCGACCTATCTCCTTGACTCGGAAATGGCGGTCTGCTGTATGCCCAGCGCGCTGACGTTTGGGTCGCGGCAGGATGCGGAGAAATTCCAAAAAGGCTTCGGCGGGAAAATCGCAAACATGCGGGAAGCGGTTGAATATTTGCGCGAAAACCCCAAAGGTCTTTAAGACCTTTGGCTTCAAAAAACTCCAAAGGAAAACTTATTCATGAAAAAATTCTTCTTCTCTCTGATTGCAACCTCCCTTCTCCTTGCCGCCTGCGGCGCAGACATGCGGAATGAAGTCGCGGCAAAGGATTATTGGGCGCGCTCCGGCGTGAAGGACGGCAACAGCGCGGCGTACATGCTCATCCAAAATGGCACAGACCAGGACAATGAATTGACCGGCGCGTCTTCCGACGCGGCGCAGGCGGTGGAACTTCACCTCAGCCAGATGAAAGCCGACGGGACGATGGAGATGATTCAACAGCAGTCGGTGGTCATCCCTGCGGGCAAGGCTCTGGAACTCAAGCCTGGAAGTTATCATGTCATGCTGATTGGGCTGACCCGCGACCTGAAAGCGGGCGACGAAATCACCCTGACCCTGAAATTCAAAAACCGCGCCGACCTGACCCTGACCGTCCCTGTGAAAGACGCCGAAGGCATGAGCGGCGGAGGCATGGACGGGCATCAGATGCCGTAAATCAAAACGCTGGCTTTCCGCCAGCGTTTTTCGTTTTTGCAAATGGGCTAAATCCCCGCGTTGCTGAGGATGGCGGACAGGCTCGAAAGGGCGGCGGTCAGGCTGGGGTGACTTACTTCGAAATGTTCAATAGAGGCTTGAATCCGCGAGAGCATGGGTTGTTTCGCCTCGGCGCGTTCCAGCAAATCGCGGATGTCGGCGGAGAGTTCGCGCAGAAGCGCTTGTCCCTTTTCGTCTTCCGGCCGGATATTTTCGATTTCTTCCTTCAACTTTTCAAGCAGCTGATTAAGTTCCTGATTCATGTTTCACCTCTCGCCTTGAAAGGAATAAATTTGCCTGCTCTCATTTTACAACGATTTGGACGCCGGAGTTATCGCAGCAATTCCTCGTCGGCGCGCTCAATTTCCCGATAAATGCGCTTAACCTCCTCCTTGATTTCAGCGGACGCGCTGGGCGTCATGGAAATGAATTTCACCAGGTCGCGCGCCTGGCGCAGCAAGTCTTTGACATGAGCGACATAGGAAAAGTCGCTGCGCCCGCCTTCGGTTGGGACGGGCAGGTCGCGGGCTTGCTGAATCAGTTTGCGGGCGCGGACAATGCGCTCGGCGGTGGGAATAAGTTTTGCCATATTGTTTCCTTTTTTGCCTCGAAGATTGACAAAGGAGGGCTTCAATCTTTCCTGATTGCCCACCCAAGATAGGACGCTTGCAATCCGCCGCCGGTCTGGAATTGGAGGCGGCGTCCCAGCTCGGCAAAGGTAAGCAGGCCCAATTTGCGGCGGATGAGCAAGCCCGCCACTTGAAGGTCGGGCAGGGCGGAGTTTAAGCCCGTCATGTCGCGGTTTTCAAAGCCGGCTTTTTCGAAAAAGGCGAGGAGCTCGCCGGGGGTAATGAACTTTTCCCAAACATGAGTATTTTTCGGGAAGAAACTGGTCAGCGGGAAATTTTGCGCGGCGAAAATGTTCGCTTTGCGCGATTCTTCGGTGCGGTTGATGGTGTCATAGCAAAATATTCCGCCAGGCTTGACGACGCGCGCCGCTTCGCGGATAGTCTTTTCAAGGTCGTTTACATGCTCCAACACGTCGCAGCAGACCACAACGTCAAATTGACCCGCTTCAAAAGGCATGTCTTCGCCGCTACCCTGGCGGTAGTCAATGGTCAATCCCTGCATGGCGGCATGACTGCGGGCGGTTTCCAGCGAAGGCGCGGAAGGGTCAAGCCCAGTTACGCGGCAGCCAATTTTGGCGAATTCCTCGCTTAAGATTCCGCCGCCGCAGCCCACATCCAGAACCGACAATCCCTGGGGCTGGCGTCCCAACTGACGGGTAAGGGCGTTGTGAAAATATGCAAAGCGGGCGGGGTTGATTCCCGTCTTCAATAAGTGCAGGAAGTGATTCTCGTCCCACCATCCGTCCGCCTGTTGGGAATAGATTTCGTTGTTGATGGACATGCTTCATCTCCTTGACGCTGGGATTATAAATGAGTCTTGCCCGCAAAAGCGAAAGGCGGTAAAGTTATAAAAGTATGCCGCTCCATCAGGGGCGAAGCGGTCGGTCGAAAATAAGCCGCGCTTTTGCGGCGAAGCAGTCCCAGAGGCGAGATATTGCCATGTTCATTGTTTCAGACAAATGGAAAGCCGCTTATCCACGGGCGCGCGCGGGAATTTTGGCGATGCGCGACGTATCCAATCCGCCGCAGCGCGCGGAACTCCAAGCCCGCAAGGAACGCTTGGTGGACGAACTCCGCAGCCGTTTTGCGGGGCAGACTCGAAGCGCGATTGCGGCGCTGCCCGCCATTCAAGCCTATAACGCCTATTACAAACCGTTCAAGAAATCGTATCATGTTCAGCTGCAACTGGAGTCGATTGCCTTGAAGGGTAAGCCGCTGCCAAGCGCTGCCGCGTTGGTGGAGGCAATGTTTATGGCGGAAATCAAGAACCTGCTGCTCACGGCGGGACACGACCTCGATACGATTCAATTGCCCGTCAGACTGGATGTCGCTACCGGACAGGAAACTTACACTCTGCTGCGCGGAACCGAGCAGGTCGTAAAATCCGGCGATATGTTCATGGCGGACGGAAGAGGGATTATCTCCAGTATTCTATACGGTCCCGACCAGCGGACGCAGATTAACGAGAAGACGCGAAACGTGATGTTTGCTGTTTACGCTCCCGACGGCATCAGCGCCGACGCGGTCCGCAAGCATTTGGAGGATATCCGCGAGAACGCGCTGCTGGTGTCGCCGTTGGCGCGGGTGGAATTGTTGGAAGTGTTCGGCGCTTAGCAAAAAGCGACAGCCGCCTTAAGAGGGGGCTGTCGCTTTTATTACTCTATCACAACCCCATTTAAATTTTCCTCCGATTCAGGATACTTCATTTTCAGGTCTTCCAGCGTCTCGACCAAAATCGAAGAGATGACCAAATCGCGATACCATTTGCGGTTGGCGGGGACAATGTACCAAGGCGCATGTTCGGCGCTGGTTTTGCTCAACACGTCTTCATAGGCTTTCATATACTCATCCCACAATTTTCGCTCGTCCAAGTCGCCGAGACGGAATTTCCAGCGTTTGGTCGGGTCGTCGAGGCGGGCTTGCAGCCTTTCCTTTTGTTCATCCTTGTCGATGTGCAGGTAGAACTTCAGGATGGTCGCGCCGTTTTCGGCGAGCATCCGCTCAAAGTCGTTGATTTGGTCGAAGCGTTTTTTCCACACTTCGGGAGGAACCAGGTTATGGACGCGGACAATCAACACATCTTCGTAATGACTGCGGTTGAAGATGACCATTTCGCCCTTGCCCGGCGCCTGCTTATGGATGCGCCACAAGTAATCGTGTTCAAGTTCTTCGGCGGTTGGCGCCTTGAAACTTGCCACGCGCACGCCCGCAGGGTTGACCCCGTCGAACACGCGGCGGATAACGCCGTCTTTGCCGCCGGTATCCATCGCCTGCAAGACAATCAAGACCTTGCGTTTGCGTTCGGCAAAGAGCAATTCCTGCAAGGTTTCGAGTTTCTTGTTGAGTTTCTCAAATTCAGCCAGCGCGGCTTCTTTACCGCCTTTGAATTCGCCGGTGTCGGCAGGGTCAAATTCCGAAAGGTTGACTTTCGCGCCGGGCTTGACCAAATATCGCTTCATAAGGCATCCTCCGCGTTTGGCTCTTCAAAATATCAATACGGCAATGATACTCGAAAAACGCGGCGTTTGCCCAAAAACGACAACCTGACATATAATCAAATACACAATCTCGATAAAAAGGAGAATCCCATGAAAGGCAGCGAAAAAATCATCAGCGTCCTGAACGGTTTTTTGGCGGATGAACTCACCGCTATTAATCAATATATGGTCCATTCGGAAATGTGCGCCAACTGGGGCTACGATAAACTGCACGAGAAGACCGAAAAACGCGCCATTGACGAGATGAAGCACGCCGAAAAACTCATCGCCCGCATCCTGTTTTTGGAAGGCAAACCCATTGTCAGCGACTTAAAGAAAATCAACATCGGCGCAACCGTTGAAGAGCAGCTCAAAAACGACCTGGCGGGAGAGGCGGCGGCTATTCGCGATTACAATGAAGGAATACGGCTCTGCATCGAAGCGGGAGACAACGGCACGCGGGAACTCATCGAAGACAATCTGCAAGATGAAGAGGAGCATCTTGACTGGCTCGAAGCCCAATTGGACCAAATCAGCCAGATGGGGTTGCAAAACTACCTGCTTGGGCAAACAGGCTAACCTAGCCCTTTAGGCTCTTTGGGATTAAGTGGGGCGCGGCACGCGGATTTCACAAATTGACGGATTTACACGGAAAAAGCCACAGAAAATCCGTTTTTCTCCGCGTAATCCGTTTCATCCATGTCCAAAAGGGTTTTTGCCCCACCAGACCCCAAAAACCCGCCCCTTAATTCAGGCTATGCGCGCTAAAATCGCTTCGACAATCCAATGGGGATAATTTTGAAACGCCGATAATTGTTCGCGCCGCCGGAACGCCGGCGGCGCGACAGGTTTTTTATACGTCTGGACCGCGAAACTAACGAACCCCCTTTTCCGCAAAAAAACTTTTGTATTTCATATCTTCTTCGAGGATGTGACGCGTCCACCACCTGGAGAGATAATCTAATAAATTTTGCGGAACAGATTTAACGCCCGCGCCCGTAGCGGCGGAAAAATCAAGGATTTTGCGACGATATTCATTGTGCTCGCGGCGATGTTCCTCCAATTGCGGATATTTGTGGGTTCGCAGGAGATTTTCCTCGGTTTTAAAATGCTCCAACGAATAACGAAACATTGCCGTGAGAATTTCGGAAACGACTTCGGAATTGACGTTCCGCGCTTCCGGCTCGGACAGCAGACGGTTGAGCATGAGGATAATTTGCCGGTGTTGTTCGTCCAGCTCGCGGACGCCAACGCTGAATTTGTTCGCCCATTTAATTTCTTCCATGTATCATCCTTTCTGAAAGAAGTCAAATTCCATCAAAGGCAGCGCGCGCGGGCAGCCGTCCACCTCGGTATGGCGTTCGCCGGTTTTCCGCGCCCCCATTTTTTCATAGAAGGCTTGCGCGTTCGGCTCGGCTTCGATGTTCAAGCGGGCTGCGCCCAAGGCGCGGCTTCTTTCCAGCGCATGTCGAAAGAGTTCCCTGCCAATTCCCTTGCCGATGAATTCCGGCAGAACCCAAAGATTGTCCAGCCAGAGGGAGCCCTCGGTTTGTTTTAAGGAGTAGTATGCAATACACCTGCCGTCTTCCATCGCCGTCCAGGTTTCATTTTCGCGGATGTATTGCGAGGTGACGGTCATCAGCGGAAGCCAGAATTGAATCCACGCTTC
>JAIWOB010000098.1 GCA_020217065.1 Chloroflexota bacterium
ATTGGGGCAAGCGCTGGTGGATAAAAACATGGATTACGTCAAGCAACTCGCGCAGCGTCAGGTCGCCTGGGGCGCGGATGTGCTGGACGTGAACGTCGGTCACCCGCAGGTGGATGAAGTTTCGATGATGCCCATGGTCGTCGAAGCCGTCAAATCGGTGACGGATGTGCCGCTCTGCATCGACTCGAACGACCCGAAGATTCTCGAAGCGGGACTCAACGCCGCGCCCGGCAAGCCGCTGGTGAACTCGGTCAACGGCGAGGAAAAGCAATTGAGCGCGGTGCTGCCCATCGTCAAGGCGAGGGGCGCGGCGGTCATCGGCTTGACCATCGGCGAGGAAGGCATTCCAAAGACGGCGGAAGAGCGCGTGGCGGTGGCGGAGAAAATCTTCGAGCGCTGCGCCAAGATTGGCATTCCGATGGAAGACATCATCATTGACCCGCTGGTGATGACCGTCGGTCACGACAGCGGCGCGGCTCTGGTGACGTTGAAGACCATCGAAATTTTGGTGAAGAATTTCGGCGTCAACATCAACCTCGGCGCAAGCAACGTTTCCTTCGGTCTGCCCGACCGCCATTCGGTCAACAGCGCTTTCCTTTCGTTGGCGATGCAGATGGGCGCGACCTGCTCCATCACCGACCCCATCAAACTGGGCAGCGCGATTCGCGGCACAGACCTGCTCCTCGGACGCGACCCAAATTCGATGCGCTATCTGAAATACTTCCGCGCGACGGAAAAACTGCGCGAAGCGGAAGCGGCGGCAAAGGCATAGCGGCGCGCGGCGGACAAATCAACAGGAGACGGCGAACGTCTGTCTCCTGTTTTTACTATCCCCAGGCAGGCGCAAAAGGAGAAAAGAATGGAATTTACAGACTTGATTGCCGCCCGTTACAGCGTAAGGGCGTATCGCTCAGACCCCGTCGAGGATGAAAAATTGCAGGCGGTTTTAGAAGCGGCGCGTCTCGCGCCGAGCGCCGCCAACCGTCAGCCGATTCAAATAATCGTGATTCACACCGCCGGGCGCGAAGAAGAACTGCGCTCCATTTATCATCGCCCCTGGTTTATCCAGGCGCCGCTGGTGATTGCCGTTTGCGCGGTTTCATCGCAGGCATGGGTGCGCGAAAGCGACCGTTTTAACGCCCGCCTGATAGACGCCTCCATCGCGGCAGACCACCTCATCCTCGCAGCCGCCAACCTGGGGCTGGGAACCTGCTGGATTGCAAACTTCAACGTGAAAGCCGCGCGCAGCGTCTTACGACTTCCCGACGAAGCGGAACCTGTTATCTTCACCCCGCTTGGTTATCCAGCAGACCAGCCCGGCGCGAAGACGCGCAAGCCATTAACCGAACTTGTGCGTTACGAACGCTGGTAGGAACGGGTCAAAAGCGGAAAATCGAACGCTTCGATTTGCGCTTGCAGCCGCTCATTTCAACGCCAGTTTTAATTGCCGAATGTGTTCGGGAGTGGTGCCGCAGCAGCCGCCGACGATTTTCACGTCCCAGCCTGAGGCGTGTCGGCAATAGGCTTCGGGCTTCTCGGCGTCGGTGTTAACCCAGCCAACTTTTTCGTCGGCATAACCGATGTTGCCATAGGCGATTAAGGGGAATTTCGCGCCGCAGGCTTGTTTCAACTCGGCAAGCGGTTTCGCCAGGTCGGCGGTCGGTCCGCAATTGACGCCGAGAACGGAGACGCCAAGAGAAAGCGATTTATTCGCCGCCTCGGTCAGCGATTCTCCTGAGAGAATTTTTCCCTCGCGATTGCAGACAAAACTGACGACGACGGGGACGCCAGCGGCGACCGCCAATTTTGCCATTACCAAAGCCTCTCGAATTGTGTTGACGGTTTCAATGAGAATCAAATCCACGCCGCATTGGACGAGATGGTCAATCCGCTCGGCGTGTTCGGCGCGGAGTTCTTCATCGGAGGGGACAAGGTCGGGACGATAGCAATCTTCCAGCGTGGAAATCGAGCCGGCGATGAATTTCGGCGTTTCTGCGCGGACGGCGGCAATCGCAGCGCGAGCGGTCTCCACGGCGCGGCGGGTCAATTCAAGGGCGCGGTCGGCGTTGCCGCTGGGCGCAAGGGCGCGGCGGTGCGTGCGGAAAGTATTTGTGGTGATAATATCCGCGCCGGCGCGCAGGTAATCCTCGTGAATTTGTCGGAGAATTTCCAAGCCGCGGTCGGTCAGCAGCGCGTTGGCAGACCAAAGCGGAAGACCCGTATCCACGCCGCGGCGGTGGAGTTCGGTGCCTGTCGCGCCGTCGAGGATGAGTTTACCCGGCTGAGAGAGAGAGGAAAGAAAGGAAATCGGTTGGCTCATGACTTTTCCTCTCTGACCGATTCCGCCAGCCGCAGCAAACTGGCGACGCTGACAGGCTTGATGAGAATATGGTCGGCTCTGCCGGTAAGGGTTTTGGCTTTGATGAAATCGGCGGTAACTATCGCCACAACCGTATCCGGGTATATGGCGCGAATTTCATTCAGAACATCCCCGCCAAAAGCAAACGGAAGATGAAGGTCGAGAATAATCAGGTCAGGCTGACGGGTTTTCAGCAGGGCGCGGTAGCGGTTTCCGTTTTCATCCAGGTCGGCTTCATAGCCCGCCTGCCGCAAGGCGGTTTGAAAGATGACCCCAAGTTTCGGGTCGTCTTCGATGATGAGAGCGTAGGGTTGTTGGGACATGATTATTCTCCGGGGGCATTGAGGATGGGCAAAACAATGGTAAAAAGACTTCCTTTTCCAACTTCGCTTTCAAGGCTGATTTGACCGCCCATGATTTCAACCAACTGTTTGGTGATGGCAAGCCCCAAGCCGGAGCCGCGATTCTCGCGCGTAATCGAGTTATTCGCCTGACGGAAAGGCTCGAAGATGTTCGACTGTTCCTCTGCGGGAATGCCCGCGCCGGTATCGCGGACGGCAAGCATCCACTGCGCGGGAGCGGGACGGTCGAGACGCACGATGATTTCGCCTGTCTTTGTAAATTTGACGGCATTGCCCGCCAAGTTAATCAAAATTTGCTGCAGGCGTTTAACGTCCCCGTAGAGTTCAGCGGGCAGGTCGGGTGAAATTTCAACGCGCAAATCCAGTCCCTTTTTGAGCGCCAGCGCTTTGATGGGGGAAATTGCTTTTTCCACCAGTTCGGCGGGCTTGAAATATTCGTTATACAAACTAAGGGATTGGGATTCTAGTTGAGACTGGTCCAACAGGTCGTTGACCACTTCGGTCAGGTAATGCGTACTTTCGATAATGCTGTTCACCGCATTTTGCTGGTTTTCGTTGAGCGTGCCAAAGGCTTTATATTGAAGCAGCTCCGCATAGCCCAAAATTCCGCCCAGCGGAGTGCGGAGTTCGTGGCTGACGCGGGAAAGCAATTGACTCTTGAAGCGGCTCGCGTCCAGCGCCTGGTCGCGGGAAAGGGCAAGCGCCTCCTGCACCTGTTTGAGTTGGGTGATGTTGCGCGCCACCGCTTGAAAGCCGGTCGCCGTTTCGCCATCCATGATGAGCTGCACATTTTGTCCTAACCAGACAATTTGCCCGTCCATGGCGACGGCGGGAAATTCATAATAGGCGCTTTTAATTTTCTCAAGATACTGACGTTCGTAAAAGTCCTTCAAGCGCTGATGATATTCCGGCAGCGCCAGTTCACGATAATTCCTGCCCAACGCCTGCCGCTCGTTTTCAAAGCCCATCAGGTTTAATGCCGAGGGATTGACATAGGTGAAGTTTCCGTTTAAGTCTATGCGATAAATAATGTCGCTGGCGTTTTCCACAATCTGACGAAAGCGCGCTTCGCTTTCCTGCAGGAGGGCTTCGGCGCGTTTGCGTTCGGCAATTTCGTTCATCGCCTCGCTATAAAGATTCGCGTTATCAAGCGCCAGCGCAACCAGGCGGGCAAACAAAATTCCAGTTTCAACTTGTTCAGGCGTAAAAGCGTAATCCGGCTGCGAACGTCCAAGGGAAAGGACGCCTAAACAACGCTCGCCGGCTAGGACGGGAAAATCGGCAACGGCATGGAGGGTTTCGGCAGTTTGAACTTTCCGCCGGTATTCCCATGTAGAATAATTGTCGAGAAGCGCAGGCTGGCGCGTGTCAAACGCCTGCCAGGAAAGCCTCGCCTCCTCGCGGGAAAAACGCTGTCCCTTCACGCCGGGATAGTTCTGCGTAAAGGCTTCCACTACCAAGAAGCCGTCTCGTTCAATGCTTAACTCGCTGAAGGGAGCGTCCAACAACACGGCGGAACGGTCTACGATTGCCTGTAAAAGGTCGCCGACGTCGCGGCGGTTGAGCAGGTCCAGAGTCATCTGGTGCAAAATAGAGAGGTAATCGTTTTGTTTTTGAATTTGTTCCTGAAGGATTTTTTGTTCGGTAATATCCTGTTTAATTTCCACAAAGTTGATGATTTCACCGGAGCGGCTGAACACAGGCGCAATCGTGGCGGATTCCCAAAAGATAGAGCCGTCTTTGCGGCGGTTGCAAAATTCGCCGCGCCAAATTTGACCCGCGCTCACCGTCCGCCACCAATCCTGGCTGCGGAAGTCGAAAGCCTCGTCCATGCCGTTCATTAAGACGCCGGGAGCCTTCCCTAGCGCTTCGGCAGGCGAATAGCCGGTCACTTCGGTAAACTTTGGATTGACGTACTCTATGAGACCGTTTCGGTCCATGATTAGCACCGTATTGCCGCTTTGTTCCACCGCCTGCGAGAGTCTCAGCAGGTTCTCTTCGTCTATCTTACGTTTGGTGATATCCTCTTTGACGGCGACAAAATTGGCGATAACGCCGTTTTGGTCAAGGACGGGAGCGATGGTGGCGTATTCCCAATAAAGGGAACCGTCTTTTCGCTTGTTGAGAAACTCGCCGTTCCACACCCTGCCCGCGAGGATGGTTTCCCACATGCTTTGATAGTATTCCTTCGACTGAGCGCCCGATTTGAGGATGCGTGGATTTTTTCCCAGCGCTTCGGCGACGGAATAGCCCGTGGATTGTTCAAACCTGGGGTTGGCGTATTCGATATTTCCGTTCGCGTCGGTGATGACGACGGCGCTGCCGCTCTGCTCGATGGCGCGGAAATATTTACGTAATTCTGCGTTGGCTTTGACCGCCTCGTCGCGGGCGGCGGCAAGCGCGCGGGTCCTTTCCATCACCCGCCGCTCCAACAGGTCGCGTTCCTGCTGCAACAGGTTAAGCGCCTGGGTTTCCTTGCGCCAGGCGACATTCAGGTTGTCAAGTAAAAGAACGTTCGAGGTCAAAACGATAAAAGCGCTGAGAACAAACGCCAGGATTACGCCGGCGATAGACCACATCGGCTTGACGAAGATGGAGCCGCCCGCAAATTCAGACAAGGGAACAAAAAGTTCAAACCTGGTCAATATGGAAAAAACGCCCAGGGTAAAAAGCGCAAGCATCAAGGCGCGAAAAGCGCCGCGCGGCGAAGTCAGGGCTGCCGAAACAACGACATAACCGAGCAAAAAGATAAATCCCGCCGCGGAAAAACCGGAGTGAAGGAATGTCGTAAAAGCCAGCGCATATAAGAGAAAGAGAAAAGCCGTGACGCGGCGTTCATAATTGTAATTCCGAAGCGCGCCCAACGCCCCGGAACCCGCCAGAAGCAGCGCAAGTCCCGCCGCCTGATGGACCGGGTTTACAACGGCGATAAAACAAAAGGCGATGCCCACAGCCGCCGCGCTCGCCGTGAGCCTCGCCACAATGGTAAAGATTCGTTCCCGCGCAAGATACCAGGCTGGGATAAAGCCGGGCGGCGCGGTCAGGTCGCTTTTGACGGGAGGCGAAAAGAAATTAATGAATCGGCGCAAAAAAGGATTCGCAGGCTTACGCCGCGCCCCCATGTCTTGTTCCATGTTGACACGATAATAAGGGCGGGTGTCTCTGGAAAGAGACGCGCTGTTCGCAAAACGAGGCTGCGGCGCATTCTCATCCATTGCGCGCAGCATGATAACGCGTCCTACAAGTTGTCCCTGCGGGTCTTGTAAAGGGGAAAAACGCACTTCGTAATCGCGCTGCGCCTCCCCCTCTCCCACAGTGATTAGTTCCTTCGCCTCCAGCGCGCGAGCAAAACGCTCCACCAGATGAGACCAGGATTGAAAAACGTCTTCCGCGGTCCTGCCAATGGCGCTCGCAGCGGGAACGCCAATCATGCGGGCGGCGGCTTCGTTGATATCCACAATATTTCCGCGCGCATCCAGCACAACCATGCCCTCGCGCATGGAATCCATCACCAGGTCGCGCGCCAGCGGGGCAATATCCGCCAGGCGAAAACCAAATATCGCCCATGCCAGCGCAACGACGGTGACGGTAAATGCGAACGGAGTAAGGTCAAGATAGGGAATGGGGCTGTTGCCGGTCAGGTAGAGGGCGTTGCCCGCCCAGGGAGCAAAGATACCAACAAGCAAAGCGGCAATTTGTCCGCGGTACAATCCGCGTTTTTTTCGAAGCGCCTGCGCCAGCAGCCAAACGCCGAAGAGGATAATCAAATAGTCGTACGCCGCATTAATCCAAAACCAGACGCCGTAGGAAATATCCGGGAATAAAGCGCCGTCTATCAACTCCATGCGATAATCGCGCCAGACCCAGCCGTGCCATTGATTTGTAAACACCATCAGGAGGGTGACGACAGGGATAACCGCCGTGACGAGAATAAAGCGCCAATTAAGCAACGCCGTCCGCCCGCTGTAGGAAATCGAAAAAAGCATCCAGGCGTATGGGGCAAGGACGATGCCAAAATATTCAATCATGCCCCAAAAATATTTGGTTTCCACGTTGACGGCGGCGACTTCCAACGCATAACAGACCGTCCAAACGAACATCGCAATCCCCATCAGGGAAAGTTCCAGAGCGCCCGCCGTAGAGCGGCGCGCCCAGGCGTAGACGGCGATAAAAACGGACACCACAGCCGCCGCAATCAGGGGCAGGATATAGGGAGTGTACGCAAAACTCATGACATCATCCTTGGGTTTGGATGGAGAGATTATATACCAAGCGGGCAGCCAAACCATTGCAAAGGCGTAACCCCCCCCGCCCGGTTTAACGCTACAAATCCGAGTCGTTCAACGCGGAACGAAACTGATACCGTTCCAAAATCGCTTCGATGACGGCGGCGTTTTCCTTCGAAACCTCATTGAACTCAAAACCGATATTGAAGGACTGGGAACTCTCATCCTGCCTGCACCATGCCGCCCGCGACGGAACGACAATGCGGGCGGAATCCATTGCCGGCAAGACTTCGGGGAACTCGATGCCCAAAATATAATAGCTGCCCGCCTCGACCGCTCTTTCCCCGCTGACTTGCGCGCCTTTCAAGGTCAAATCCACCACATACCCCAGCAGGGTCTTATGACGGATGTCGTACACAGGCGTAAACGCCATCAACTTCTTGCGCGGCTCTTTTCGCTGCGTGGACATGGGGAACTCCTTCCTACATCAAAAAGACCTCCACCGTTTCGCCCGCGCTCAAGCCTGTGGCGTCGGCGGAAATCTTCAACATGCCGTCGGCGGCGGCAAGGGTAAAAATCAGGTTGGATTTTCCGAAGATGGGAACGGCTTCATAATTTGCGATTTGCGATTTCCGATTTTCAACGAGTTTTACCGCCCACCAGTCTTCACGCCCCGCCTGCGACGGCAGATTGACCGTGAGGACGGCTTGCACGCTCGCCTTTGGCTTTGGCAGCGCGCCCAGCAACTTTTCGACAACCGGGACGACAAATAAATAGCCGTTCACCAGCGCGCTGACGGGATTGCCCGGCAGCCCAATCACCGCTTTACCGCCGCAAACGCCCAAAATCGTCGGCTTGCCAGGGCGGGTGTTGATTCCGTGAACGAGGACGCCCGGCTCGCCCAACTGGCGAATGACTTCGGCGGTCATATCGCGGGTGGAAGCGGACGAACCTGCGGTAATGATAAGCGCATCGCACTCGGAAAGCGCCTGCGCCGCCGCCCCTTTTAACGCTTCAAACTGGTCGCGGATTATCCCGAAACGGAGCGCCGCGCCGCCTGTTTTTTCAATCAGCGCCGAGAGCGTATACGAGTTAACGTCGCGCACCTGTCCCAGGCGCGGAGTCTGGCTTGGCTCGACGACTTCGTCGCCCGTGGAGATAAGCCCGACGCGCGGTCTCTTCGCTACGCTGACGGAGGTAACGCCCAGCGCCATCAATCCGCCAATTTCCGCAGGGCGGAGTTGCGTCCCTTTGAGGATGACCCGTTGATTTTGAGCGACATCTTCGCCAACGCGAATCAAATTCTCGCCGTCGGCGACAGCCTTGAAAATTTCGATTTCCGAACCGACGGTTTGCGTATATTCCAACATCGCCACCGCATCCGCTCCCTTCGGGAGCATTCCGCCGGTGTGAATCAAGGCGCATTGTCCGGCGCCCAATTCAAAGGCTGGCGCCTCGCCCATCAGCGCTTCGCCAATCAAATTTAGATAAGCGGGAAGCGTGTCGCTGGCGCCAAAGGTGTCGCTGGCGCGGACGGCATACCCGTCCACAGTGGCGCGGGGAAATTCAGGCAGCGGGTGCGGAGCAAAAACGTCGGAGGCGGCAAAACGCCCTAAAGCGTGAACCACGTCAACAGGTTCAGAGTCAACCGCCGCAGCGATAGAAGAGAGCAATTTTTCTCGGGCTTGGTCGGGGGGAAGAAGAGTCAAAAATTCGGGCATGGGATTCAAGTTGAGATTTAAGGATTAGCGGAGCCAAAATGTGAGGGCTATAAAATAGGCGGTTAATCCAAAAACGGCAAGGGCGGTAGAAGTAAGCAAGGTCCAGTTGGGCTTTCCGCCGAGGGCAACGCTGCGGAGGAGAAAGATTTGCAGCAGCGCAAAAGGAAGCGTAAGAAAAGCGGTCGAAAGAATTGTAAGGCGAAGGAGGAGCGCGACAAAAAAGATTACATAGGCGAAGACCAACAGGCTGTGATGAAACGGGACAGCGCGCTCCCAGGCGAGGCGGCGTAAAAGCGTGGCGCGCTGGTATTTCTGGTCGGCGGGGAAGGTGGTGAAGTTGACGATAAGAAAATAAGCAAGGGCGAGAGCGGTGAGCGGAACGACGACAAAGGTCAAAAGGCGGTGATGTTCGCCGGCTTGCAGCAAAAAACCAACGGAAGGAACGACATAGGCGAGGTGCGCCGCAAGAGCCAGTTCGCCAAAGCCGCGGTCAAGCAGCCGCATGGGAGGAATGGCATAGGAAACGACAAGGACGAAGGATGAAAGCAGAAAAATGAAAGAAGGCAAGGTCAAAGCCCGATTGAGGTAAAGAAGGTAGACAATGAACGCGCTGGAGGAAAGCGCGGCAATCGAGATATACAGCATGTTGTTGCGAAGCGTCTCTTTTTGCCGCGGGGTTTCGCCTTCAACCAACGGCTCGTTATACGGGCGAAAGACCTCCGCCAGCAGCGACATGCTCAATTGGGCGAGCAAAACGCCTCCCAGCCCAAGCGTAAACGTCAGCGGCTGAAAAGGTCTGCCCAGATAACCGGCGGCGCTCGCGCCAAGCGCGTAGGTCAACGCGGCAAGGAGAAGGTGGAGGGGACGAGTCATTTTCAATATCATAGCCGCATTTTCTTTTTCTTTTGCAGCGCCCGCGCAACCAGCAAGTCCATTACGGGATACACAGACGCGCCGAGCGCGTTATTCAGCCAGAAGAAAAACTTGTTGTTGAAGCCAGGTAAAATCAAGTATTGATTTCGGGCAATTCCCCGCAAAGCCGCTTTCGCCACCGCTTCGGCGGAAAGCGTCCCCGTTGAGCCTGAAATTTCCTTCGTCTCAAAAGGCTTATACTCGTTTTCAGCCTTCAGCATGGGGGTATCGGTATCGGGCGGGAAAAGGATGGATACCCGTATGCCGCGATATTTCATTTCAGAACGCAGCACGTCAGAGTAACCGCGCACCGCGAACTTGGTCGGAGCGTACGCGCCAAAGCCAAACGCGCCGATAAAGCCCGCTGTGGAGGATACGTTGACGATATGTCCGCTGCCGCGCGCCAGCATGTCAGGCAGC
>JAIWOB010000085.1 GCA_020217065.1 Chloroflexota bacterium
CGCCGCCGAGATTTTCCCCCAGCCGCCGTGGAAAAGCGTCAAACGCCGCGCGTCAAGAGTCAGTTTGGCAAATTCGCCGTAAGGGGAATGTTGAATTTCAAGGTTCGGATACAGTTCCTTCACAACCCGCCATTCCGCGTTGGCTGAAACGATGACCGTAACGTTCATGAAAGTTTTCCTTCAAGATAATCCACCACAAATTGTAACGCCGCCTCAGACGAGGAGTATTTATTTTGGATGCGGTTGCCGGACCAGCAAAAATAACGGGTCCACTCGCCGCCGTCCGCCGCCAGCCCAAACCAGGTGGCGCCGACGGGTTTTCCGGGCAAACCGCCTGCGGGGCCGGCTATCCCGCTGACCGAAATCCCAATATCGGCGTTGAAAATCCTTCGCGCGCCCCGCGCCATTTCCAAAACGGTCTCCGCGCTCACCGCCCCATGCGCGTTGAGGGTGTCCCAAGAAACGCCAAGCAGATTAACCTTCGCTTCGTAGGCGTACGCTACGACCCCGCCGGGAAAATATTCCGACGAACCGGGGACGTTTGTAATTCGGTCGGAAACCAGCCCGCCGGTGCAAGATTCGGCGGCGGCGAGGGTCAAGCCGCGCGCGCGCATCAAATCGCGCAGCAGTTCTTCAGTCAAAATTGTCATTGAAATCTCCTTGAAAGCGCTTGAATTATACTTCGGGTATAATTTCGCAATGGCTACCTGGAGCGGAAAGACTTTAGGAAAAGTAAAAATTGGGGAATTTATTGCGCGCGGCGGCATGGCGGAAGTTTATCTCGGAGAACATGTGACGCTCAACCGCAAAGTCGCGGTCAAAATCATGCGCGACCACATCGAGGCTGAGCCGGAAAACCGCGCCCGATTCGAACGCGAGGCGCGCGCCGTCGCCAGCCTGCGGCATCCAAATATTATTCAAATCTTCGATTACGAATTAATAGACGGGCAGCCCTGCCTGGTGATGGAATATGTGCCGGGCGCGTCGCTGGGTTCTTACCTCAAAGCCTTGCATAAACGCGGCGAGAAACTTTCCCTCGCCGCCGTCGGAAAGATTCTCGCTGCGATTGCCTCCGCGATTGACTACGCCCACAGCCAGGGCATGATTCACCGCGACATCAAGCCCGCAAACGTCCTGCTGCGCTCTGTCAGCGGACCCGTCGAGACCAATCAACCCCTAAGCGAAGACGCAGAACCCATCCTCACCGACTTTGGGCTGGTGCGCCTGCTCGACTCTTCCGCCCACACTTCGACCGGAAACGTCTCCGGCACGCCCGCTTACATGAGTCCCGAACAAGCGCGGGGCGACCCGGTCACGAAAAAGACCGACATTTATTCGCTGGGCGTTATGTTGTATGAAATGCTGGCAGGGTCCGTTCCTTTCGACGCCGAATCTTCTTTCGGCATCCTGATGAAACACCTCAACGAACCGCCGCCGCCCATCTTCGGCATTTCTCACGACCTGCAACTCATCATCAACCGCGCGCTGGCAAAGGACCCCGAAACCCGCTATGACACCGCAAAAGAATTGGCGGAAGATTTTATGGCGGTTTTTCACGGGCAGACGGTTTCTGAAAACACCGTCAGGTTATTGAGCGCCGCCAGCCAGCCCGTCAAAGAGCCAAAGACGCAGAAGCGTCCCTTCCCGTGGGCTTGGGCGGGCGCGGGAGCGATTTTTCTTCTCGCGCTTGCCGTTGGCGCATTCGGATATTTTCGCAGCGCCGCTCTAAAAAAAGAGCAGCCTGTCGGTCTGGTCTCTTTCGACGATTCCTACTGGGTGATGGACGAAGTAACGATTGTCGTTTCCCGCCTGCCCAAGCCGAGTTTGGGTTCGCATTACGAAGGCTGGCTTCTCGCCCAAGGCGGCGAAATCCGCCGCAACATTGGCGCGCTCGTCGTCAACGAAACGGGACAGGGTCAGTTGACCTTTGGAGAGCCGGAAAGAAACAATCTTTTGGAGACGTTTGACCAGGTGGAAATTACGCAGGAGCCGGATAACGACCCCTATCCAAACCAGCCTTCGGACAAAGTGGTCGCGTCTTCCGTCTTTCCCCCGCTGGCGTTGATTCACGTGCGGCATTTGACGACCCATTTTGATTCCGCCCCGCAAGGAACGCCGCTTGTTCAAGGCTTGTGGTCCACAGCGAATACCGTCAGCGAAAGCGCTGCGGCGTTGGAGGAAGCCTTTAACAAAGGCGACGAGGAACTCGTCCGCCTGAAGACTGAAGAAATCATCAATCAAATTGTCGGAAACGCAAACGCGCTGCGTTACAAAGATTGGAACGCCGACGGAAAGACGGACAATCCCGCCGACGGCTTTGGTCTGCTCCAAAATGGCGAAGCGGGTTACGACGACCAGGGGTACATCCCCCAGGCAATATCCCACGCGAACTTTGCGGCTCAAGCGCCAGACGCCACCCGGGAAATCCAATCGAACCGCGACGGTTTCGTAACCTGCGCCCAAAACATGACGGGTTGGTCTGAGCGGCTTCTTCAAAAAGCGACGCAGCTTCATGAAACGCCCTTTGGTCCCGAAATGAAACCTGTCATCGAAGAAATCGTCTCTCTATCGGAGAACCTGCTCTTTGGCGTGGATTCGAATGGAAATGGAATTATCGAAGCCGTCAGCGGCGAAGGCGGGGCGGATACGGCTTACGAATACGCCTATCGCATGGCGGAAATGCCGCTTCTGCCGGGCGCGCATCGCATCCCGCCGCCCGCGCCGACCGAACAGAAATGAACAACCCAAGAGCCCGGTCGGCTGCCCTGAAGGCAAATGACGGTTAACGAAATCCGAAAGAACCATGGCTGATTTTTCGCGCAGAGACTTTTTGAAAATCGGAGCCGCCGCCCTGTTTGGGCTTTCGGCTGGCAGGTTTATTCCCTCAGTCGAGGAAACCCCTTATTTCAGCAGCCCCCTGCTCTGGCATGGAAGCCGCAAGTTTCGGCGAATGGCATTCACTTACGACGACTGCTACCTGCTCAACAAAATGCAGGCGCTCGAAAAATTGCTGGATGAATACCCCGAATTCAAAGTCACCTTCTTTCCCGTCGGTCAGAAAATACCCCACCTCGAAGAACAAGACAGGGGCATCTGGAAGCGGCTGGTGGAAAAGGGGCATGAAATCGGTTATCACACTTACGACCATGTTAATTTGGGGGTGATGTCGCCCGCTGCGGCGTTGATGGACTACGACAAATGGCGCGACGCGTTAAATCAAGCGCTGGGCATGGAATATGAAACGCGCTTTGTGCGCCCGCCCTACGACATCATCAGTCACACATTGGACGTCCTCTGCCGTGAACGCGGATTGGTGGCGGCGCTTTTCTCCATTGGAGGAGGAGGAGAGCCGGATGTCGTCGCTCGCGCCATTCAAAAAGGCAGAGGCGGCGACATTGTTCAAATGCACATCCGCACTCAGGATTACAATTCCAGCGTCCAGGTCTTTCCCTGGCTGAGGGAAAACCGCTGGGAGTTGGCGACCATGAGCCGCCTTTACGACGACTACCTGCGCGAGACTGCGGGCATGGAGGGATGCGAAAACAACCCCGGAATTTCCCTGACAAAAACCTGCGCGGAATAACGCAGACCGCCCTTAATTGACTTTCATAAACGCGTGGTACACTCGCGTCCATGTCCAGCAAAATTAAAACCGCGCTTGCCGCGCTGGCAGGGCTTCTCCTGCTCGCCGCGCTTGTCAGCCAAATCCCATTCGTAAAATCAGCCGTCATGTGGCGGGTCGAGAAATTCGCCATTTACGCAAAAAACGCAATCAACCCGCCGGGGCCCGTGCCGACGGCTCTGCCCGTTACGCCCAAACCCGCCAGCCCAACCGCAACGACGGCGCCGACATCCACGCCGGCGGTTGACCCCACCCCATCCCTCGCCCCCACGCCGACGCTTCCTCCCCCGCCTTCGCAGGCGTCTATCAAATCGCCGCCTTTCGAGAAACAAACGCCGAACAACTGCGGACCCGCAACGCTCTCGATGGCGCTACGCCTCTATGGATGGGAAGGCAATCAGGCGAATATTTCCAGCGTGATAAAGCCCGTCCTGCAAGACCGCAACGTCAACCCCGAAGAATTGCGCTATTACGTCCGCACGCAGGCAGGCTGGCTCAACATGGAATATCGCGTAAATGGAACCATTGACCTTCTCAAACGCCTGATTGCCGCCAACTATCCCGTCATTGTGGAGAGCGTGACCTCGCTCGACCCAAACGACGCCCTCGGTCCAACCGACGATTTATGGGCTGCGCATTATCTCCTGCTCACCGCCTATGACGACAACGCCCAGACCTTTACGATTCAAGATTCCTACCACGGCGCGGATTTGACCATTTCTTATTCCCAACTCGAAGAAGAGTGGAAGCCGTTCAACAACTTATACATGGTGATTTATTTTCCCCAATTTGAAGAGGAAGTCAAATCCCTGCTCGGCGAAGACTGGGACCCGACTTCGAACCGCCAGCGGGCGTTGGACTCCGCCTTGAAAAACGCCGCCGCCAACCCAGACGACGCCTTCGCGTGGTTCAACCTCGGCAGCGACTTGGTCTACTTTGACCGCTACGAGGAAGCCGCCCTCGCTTACGATAAAGCGCGGGAAATCGGCTTGCCGCTGCGAATGTTTCGTTACCAATTTGGTCCCTTCCTCGCCTATTTCCACGCCAACCGCAACGACGACTTGCTTGCTCTCACAGAGTATGCGCGAGGCGTCACTGAAATGTCGGAGGAAGCCTGGCTCTGGCACGGCTTTGGGTTATACCGCAAAGGCGACTATAACGGCGCGCGCAAGGCTTGGGAAAAAGCGGACAAAATCAACCCAAACTTCTTTGAAGACCAGGCGCGGAAGGCTTTACAATTAGTGGCGCCGTAAATCCGTTTGGAAACCGCCAAGTCAAGCAAATCGCTCCCCCGCAAACCCATGAAAAAACTCGCCTTACCGCTTCTTTTCCTATTCCTTGCGGCTTGTCAAAGCCCAGCCGCATCTTCCCCAGCGACAGCCGCCGCTACTCCCCAAAGCGCGCCGACATCCGCGCCAATTACATTCACCCCTAAGCCTGCCGAAATCGCCGAAACTCCCGACGCCCTCGATACTTCCGACGCTTCAACCCAAATCTCCCCCAAAGACGGGATGACTTTGCTCTTCGTGCCGGCGGGACTGGTCAAGATGGGCGGCATGGATATTCTAATGGAAAACGACGAACTTCCGGCGCATGAAGTCACGCTCGACGCTTTTTGGATTGACCAGGTCGAAGTCACCAACGGCATGTACGCCTTATGCGTCAAGGCGGGCGTATGCCGCCCGCCGGTGAAATTTCACTCCGACAACCGCGCCAATTATTACGATAATCCAGACTTTAGAGATTACCCCGTGGTCTATGTCTCCTGGTACGACGCCAACGCTTACTGCAAATGGGCGGGGAGAAGACTCCCCACCGAAGCGGAATGGGAACGCGCCGCCCGCAGCGACGATATGCGAAACTACCCCTGGGGCAACGAACCCCCCAACGCCGAAAACGCCAACGCCAACAACATCGTCGGCGACACAACCCGCGTGGGTTCGTACGCCCTGGGAGCAAGCCCTTTCGGGGCGCTTGATATGGGCGGCAATGTTTGGGAATGGGTGGCGGATTACTACCAGCCCAACTATTACGCCATATCGCCGCTGGTTAATCCGCCGGGACCTGAAAACGGCGGAGTCAATCACCTGCGCGTCATTCGCGGCGGCTCCTATCAAGACGGGCTTTTTGAACTGCGAACTTCCAATCGCGGCGCGCTCATCGGTCCCGACCCTTCGAAACCCGAAAACGACGAAGCCCATTACGGACGCAGCTCGGTCAAAATCGGTTTTCGCTGCGCGGCTGACAACTGACCCAAAACCGCCAAAATCTTTGAGACCTCAAGGTTTCAACGATTCTCTTCCATGCGTCTTTACTCATCCCTGCATCTATGGTATTATCGCGCAACAATTAAACAGCCCAAGTACGGCGCTCTTATCCAGAGAGGCGGAGGGACCGGCCCTGCGAAGCCTCGACAACCAGTCAACGCAAAGTTGAATATGGTGCCAAATCCGACAGAAAAAATTTCTGGGAGATGAGAGGGTAGTAAAGCATACGCGCTTGCCCTTTCATGCCGAAAGGGCAAGTATCTTTTTCAAGGAGACACAAAATACAATGACCACCACTTTCATGTCTTTGCCGAGTTTGATGTTCACATCGGAATCCGTGACGGAAGGTCACCCCGATAAGATGTGCGACCAAATCTCGGACGCAGTGCTCGACGCTTGTCTGGAACAAGACCCTTACTCTCGCGTCGCCTGCGAAACCGCCACCAAGACCGGCTACGTCATGCTGCTGGGAGAAATCACCACCAAGGCTTTCGTGAATTTCGACGAACTCGTCCGCAAGGTGGTGACGGAAATCGGCTATGACCGCGCCAAGAAGGGCTTTGACGGAAACACTTGCGGCGTCCTTTCCGCCATCGCCAGCCAAAGCCCGGATATTGACATGGGCGTCAGCCAGTCGCTGGAAGCCAAAGGCGGAGACAAGGACGACATTGATAAAATCGGAGCGGGCGACCAGGGCATGATGTTCGGCTTCGCGTGCAATGAAACTTCAACCCTGATGCCCATGCCCATTTATCTGGCGCATAAATTATCCCGCCGCCTGACCGAAGTCCGCAAGAACAATACGCTGGAATGGCTGCGCCCGGACGGCAAGAGCCAGGTCACCATCGAGTACGCTTTCGGGAAACCCAAGCGCGTTGACACGGTCTTGATTTCGACCCAGCACGCCCCCGAAATCTCCCAAGCGGACATTCGCGCGGCGATTATCGAACATGTCATTAACCCCGTCCTGCCGCAGGAAATGGTGGACAAGGATTTGAAAATTTACGTCAACCCCACCGGGCGTTTCGTGGTCGGCGGTCCGATGGGCGACGCCGGCGTCACCGGACGGAAAATCATTGTGGACACTTACGGCGGCATGGGACGTCACGGCGGCGGCGCGTTCAGCGGCAAAGACCCGACAAAGGTGGACCGCTCCGCAGCCTACGCCGCCCGTTACGCCGCAAAAAACGTGGTCGCCGCCGGGCTGGCAGACCGCGTGGAAGTGCAGGTGGCGTACGCTATCGGCGTGGCGCACCCGCTCTCAGTCAACGTGGAGACTTTCGGCACGGCAAAAATCCCCGACGAAAAGATTGCCGCGCTCATCACCGAGCATTTTGATTTGCGCCCAGGCGCCATCATCCGCGATTTCGACCTGCGCCGCCCCATCTATCGCAAGACCGCCGCGTATGGTCACTTTGGGCGCGACGACATCGAATTCCCCTGGGAACGCACCGACAAGGCTGCCGCGTTGAAAAAAGCCGCCGGTTTATAGGCTTTCTTGATGCATGAAAAATCTGGGCTGCGCTTGCCGGCGCAGCCCAGATTTTTTAAATTGGATTATTCTTCGGCGATGATTGGGGTGACGTATTTTTCGAGCATGGCGCGGTTGATTTCGCCGACCCAGGCGAGGCGCGCCGTCCCTTGACGGTCAATAACAAAAGAGTTGGGCAAGCCGCCGGTTCCAAACGCCCGCAGAGAAGCGTTTTTCAGGTCAATCCAAACCGGGTAAGTGATTCCAGCCGCCTTGACAAAGTTCAAAACGGCTGGCTGCGGGTCCCCGGCTTCAATGCCGATAATGACAAAGCCCTCTTCTTTATGAGCCTTGTAATACGCCTCCAGGGTGGGAATTTCCGCCTTGCAAGGCGGGCACCAGGTCGCCCAATTGTTAACCAAGACCACCTTGCCGCGATAATCTTTCAAAGATTCAGTTTCGCCTTCCACATTCTCCAGCGAAAGTTCCGGCGCGGGGAAGTTGACCTCGTTGGGGGTAACGGAGTACGAAGATTCGTCTGCGGCGGCTTGCGAAGCGGCATCGTCCTTCCTGCCAAAACCGAACAACAGGAAAGCCGTCAACAAGAGCAGACTACCTCCCACGAGAAGCGGGAGGCGGCTGAAATTATTTTGTCTGCGGCGTCGGTTTTTCTTTGTCATCTCTAATTCAATGCCCGTTGAATTTCCGCTATCAAGTTGGCTTCGGGAACCGCCCCTACCACCATTCCCCGCCCCGCGTTGATGACGGTCTGAGGAACGCCGCGCACGTTGAACTGGTCAGCCAAATCGGGGAACTCGGTGGCTTCGACGCCTTCTGCGCGAATCATAACGGGGTTTTCCATAGCCATCTGATGAGCCAGAAGCACGGCTCGCGGACAGTGGGGGCAGGTAGGGGTGACAAAAACCTGCAAATGAAGCGGCTTTTCGAGGCGCTTCAGAAAATCGCGGGCAGATTCGCTGAGCCCCGAATCGCGCCCGGAGACAAACAGGATGTCGTTAATGAGAACGCTGAACTCGTGTCCGGAGGGGATACCCGCATACTGAACCCCGTAATTGACAACCTGGTCGCCGTCTTTCGCGGCAATGACGATAACGGGGGATTTGTCCACGTTGAATTGCGCCGCCACGTCGGCGTTATCCTGAAGGTCATAGACTGTCAAACCGAGTTTGTCTTCGACCGCCGCGAGTTCGTCAAGCAATTGGCGGATTTCGGCGCAGTACTCGCAATTTTCACGAGAAGCGAAAAACAGCAATTGCACCGGCTCTTTCATCTGAGCGAAAGCCTGCCTAACCTGGCTGACGACCTGTTCGTTGAGAAGTTTTTCCATGAAACGCTCCTGCATTGGGATATAAAAATTGGATGCGGGCGGATGAAAAAAGATACAAACTACCGCCTGTTCTTGCTGAAGACATTCCCCCACTCAGAAAACGCCATGCCGCCCAGAATTAGAGCGACGCCCACTCCAGCCAGCGGCGTAATTTTCTCATGCAAGACCAGCGCCGAGGCGGCAATCGTCACCATCGGTACGAGATAAAGATAGGCGCTGGTTTTCACGGGTCCCAAGCGGTGGACTGCAAAATTCCAGGTGAAAAAACAAAGCGCCGACCCGCCCACGCCGAGGAAAAACAGGTTCAAAATGTTCGGCAGGACGGTCAACCGCTCAAAACCAAAACGGAAGCCGAAAAGAGGCAGGGCTGGCAGCATAAACAAAAGCCCGTAGAAAAACACCTTGCGGGTTACGGCGAGCGTTCCGCCTTCGTCCGCGCTCATTCCTTTAATCAGGATGCTGTAAAGCGCCCACACCAAAGCCGCCAGAAGGGTAAGCAAATCGCCCAGCGGATTAAGTTTGAGAATAAAACTGCCGTTGAAGGCAATGAGAATAACGCCCGTTATCGAAACGGCAAAGCCGAAAAAGAAGCCCGCCTTCAGTTTTTCCTTCAAGACGACGCGGCTGACCAGCGCGGTACACAACGGGATGACCGAGAGCAGCACGCTGACGTTGGCTGCCAGGGTATACGAAAGCGCGGCGTTTTGAAGCAGGAAGAACAAGGTCACGCCGCACAAGCCAGCCGCCATGGCTTTCCACTCCCCGCGCAGGGCGGATAAGTCCGGGAGGAAGAAAGTCAAACGCGGCGGGCTGACCATCGTCAGCGCGAAGAGCGCCAATATCAGACGGTAGAACATGATTTCAATTGGGGAAAAGGAAACCAGCAGAACCTTGGTGGAGATAAAAGTGACGCCCCAAACGAAAACAGTAAAGAGCGCGGCGAGATGTCCCAGAAGGGCTTTTTGCGATGTCATTGAGGGAAGGTTATACCACAAGGACAGCGGTTTTATGAAATCAGCTCCGGCGTTAAACGCCGGGGCTGGGAATTATTTTTTTTGCGGCTTTAAATACTCGGTCAGGTCGAGACGCTTGAAGAGTCGGCTCCGCACCTCGTCGGGCAGCCCGCTTTGGGGCGGATTCGCGGCGCGGACAAGTTCAATCGTGCGGCGGGTCGTATCCACAACGATACGGCAGTTTTCGCATTCCGCAATGTGTTTTTCAATTTCGCGGCACAGTTCCGCTTCGAGTTCGCCGTCTACGTAATCGGAAAGCGCGCCGAGCAGGGATTTGCA
>JAIWOB010000099.1 GCA_020217065.1 Chloroflexota bacterium
ACATGGGGCTGGGAAATCGTTCCGCTGGGGCTGCTTGGCTTGTCGTTGGTTTTTGTTTACACCAAATGGCTCACGCATCATTGGCTGCTCTGCCTGATTGCCCCAGGCTTGGGAATTGGCGTGTTGTGGGTCATCGGCACGGATTTTGCGCTGACAGGCAGTTACTCGGCGGAAGGGCTTTTGGCTTCGCTCGTTCCGTTCTTTCTTGTCAGCAACCTGCTGTTGCTCAATCAATTTCCCGACGTGGAAGCAGACCGTCAGGTCGGGCGGAGGCACATGCCAATCGTCTTCGGCAGGAAAGTCAGCGCCCGCGTTTACCTTGCCTTTCTTGCGTTGACCTACCTTTCGTTGATTGCCAGCGTGGCGGCAGGTTACCTTCCTGTGTGGGCTTTGCTCGGGCTGGCAACCCTGCTGATTGCAATTCCCGCCGGCAAAGGCGCGTATCAATTTGCAGACGATATCGCCCGACTCATTCCGCACATGGGGCTGAATGTGGGGGTCAACCTGCTGACTCCCTTGCTTATGGCGATTGGATTGTTTATCGCAAAATCTCTCGCCTAATCGGTTCAACCCATCCGTTATAATCAATTGACAGTCGCCTGCGGTGACTGTCAATTTTTTGCCGCCATGATTCACGTTCATTCCCTCACATTTGGCTACCCTCACGCTGGGCTCATCTTTCAGGATTTCAACTGGAAGGTGGAACGCGGCGAAGCCTGGGCAATTCTCGGCTCGTCAGGCTGCGGCAAGACCACCCTGCTCTACCTGCTGGCTGGGCTGCGCTTTCCAACAAAAGGCGTTATCGAAATTGACGGCGAAACGCTCAAACGTCCGCGCCCGCGCACGGGATTGATTTTGCAGGATTACGGTCTGCTGCCCTGGGCGACCGTCCGCGAGAACGCGGGGCTGGGGTTGCAAGTCCGAAACTTTTACGGCGCGGACGGCAAACACACACCTCTGAACTTTCAGCCCGAAAAAGATGTCGAATACTGGCTGACCAAACTTGGGCTTGTGGAAGTCGCAAACAAATATCCGTCCCAAATTTCGGGCGGACAGCGCCAGCGGACGGCAATCGCCCGCACGCTGTCTTTATCTCCCGACCTGCTGCTGATGGACGAGCCATTTTCTTCGCTTGACGCCGTTACCCGCGAAGACCTGCAAAATTTAACCTTGACTCTCTGCAAGGAGCAAAATTTGACTTTGGTCATCGTCACTCACGCCATTGAAGAGGCAATCGCTTTGGGAAGCAAAATCTTATTGCTGGATTCGCCGCCGCGCATTTTTGAAAATCCGAAGGCGGGCGAGGCGGGTCATCGCAACAGCCGCGAATACCGCGAGCTGCGCGAGTCGCTTTGGAAAGAAATGAGAAGCGAGAAATGAGCAAGCGCGGCGTTCTCTTTTCCATCTTTGGGTTGACCGTTGCGTGGCAGATTGCCGCCATGCTGGTCCAACGCGATATTTTGCCCGCGCCGTGGGATGTGTTCCTCGTCTTCGTGGACGAACTGGACAACGGTCTCGCGGCGCACTTTCTCTACAGCCTGTGGCGGGTGACGGCGGGGATGGCGCTCTCGGTGTTGGTTGCCGCTCCCGCGGGACTGCTCATCGGCGGCTGGAAGCGGCTGGATAGAATCTTCTCCCCCATTATCTACGTGCTGTACCCGATTCCAAAAGTGGTCTTTGTGCCTGTCGTTTTATTATTTTTGGGGATTGGAGATACGGCGAAGATTACGCTTATCTTCTTGATTTTATTTTTCCAAATCATCGTGCTGGTGCGCGACCAGGCGGCTGGACTTCCCCCGCAGTTGATTCAAAGCCTGCGCAGCCTCGGCGCGGGACGGCGGGCGCTGTTCCGCTTTGTGTACCTGCCCGCCAGCCTGCCCGCCATTCTGACCGCCCTGCGGCAATCCATTGGCACAGCGGTGGCGGTGCTGTACATCGCCGAGTTGTTCGCCACTAAATACGGGCTGGGATATTACATCTACTACAACGGCAGCACGTTGTTCAATTATCCCGCCATGTACGCTGGAGTCGTCGCCATGAGCCTGCTGGGACTTGGCATGTACTACGCCGTGGACTGGGCGGAGCGGCGGCTGTGCAAGTGGAAGTTTGTGAGTTGACGGTTATTTCCTTAAGACCAACCCTGGCGCCAGCATTGGGGTGGACTTCATATAGTCTGCGTATTCCTCCCCAAATTCGCGGAGCAGTTTTTTCTCTTCAAAATACGCGCCGACGATAAAGTACAGCGTCGCGCCGATATAAAAGACCAGCGTTTTGTCCGTCATCGCGGGGGTCAGCCAAAGAAAAAGCAGGCTGAAGGTATAAATAGGATGGCGGACAATTTTATACAGCCCGCCTGTGACCAGCCGTCCCTTTGTATCTTCGACGAATAATTGCTTGATTCCCACAAAATGCAGCGCGTCGGTTTGCAGCGCGGAAAGCAACACAAGGAAGGCTGCCGCGCCCTGCCCCGCTCCCATGAGGAAGTTCCACGGCGCGGGAACGGCGTATAACGCGCGGTGCGGCGGAAGGACAACCAGCGCCATCACCGGCAGAAAAGTCAGCAGGGAAAAACCGTTATACAGCAGGCGATAGAAACGCATGAAACCGCGCCCGAACAGGCGCGCGGCTTTTTCTTTGAAGGCGAGCGAAGCGGTCAGCGAGTGAAGCGCGCCCCACAACGCCATAGCGAGCGGAATATAAACCAAGTCCATCCGTCAATCTCCTTGCGGCAAAGACGCTTCGAGGGCGGCGTTTTATTACCGATTGAACGCGGATTTCTTGGGGTTTTTCCGTGTAATTTCGTGAAACCCCCGTCATCCATGTTTGGGGTTCACGGCAAATTCTAACGACCCGGACTTTTCGTCCCCCAAGTCTTTTCCAAGCAAAAAGAACACGGAGCGCGCGAGGGCTTTTCTCCGTGTTCTTTGGGGTCTCCGCGAAAAATCGCTTCACTCCGCGCCAAAGGCGGGCAGTTCCAACGTCTCGCCGCCGGCGCGGACAATGTAATGCGGCTTCCACGCCACGCCGAACAAGTCTACAAAAATATCGGTCTTCTTCGGCTTGACGGAGACTTCTTCAATGTCGTTCACCGCGTCGCCCCAGCGGTCGCTGATTTCGCGCGTGATTTCTTCGCGTTCGCGCTCCAGCGCGGCAAGCTCTTTTTTGAATTGAGCGATGGCGTCCAACGATTCTTTCACTTCTTCTTTGGCGTTTTGCGCCATGCGATACTTGGAAACGGAGGTGGAAAGGCTCTTCTTGCGCCCGATGCCGAACAACCCGGCGACGGTTTCGACTCCGCTCAAGCCGGTTTCAATGTTGCGGTTGCGGAGCTCTTCTTCGTCCTGACGCAGTTCGCGTTCTTCGCGCAGGAGTTTGTCTTCCACGCTTTTAATTTTCTTGTCAATCGCGGCGGTCTTCTTGGCGATTTCGGCGTCGCGGGCTTCACGGGCGGCGTCGGCGCAGGCTCGCATAAACTCGGCTTGGGAGACGTCCGGTCCGGCGAAGATTTTGAGGGCGAGATTTGCGCGCGCTTTGACTTCCACGCTGCGGAAGAGCCAATCGGCGAAGTCTTTTTGCAGGGCGGACATTAATTTGGAATCGTTCAGCGGGGCTTCCATCGCCGCAAAACGCGCGCCGGGCGCGGGCATGGTTTCCACTTTGTCGAGCGGAGGTCCGGCGTAGGGAAAGTCTTCCCAGCGGACAACTCCTCTACGGTCGAGAGTCTCCACCAGCGCGGCTTTGGCGATTTCGCTGTCCACGCCGTATTTGCGGTCGAGGATGCGAATCTGCGCGGCGGCAAGCAAGGTCGGGCGGTAGAGAATCGCTTCAACTTTCGCGTCGGCTGGCATGGATTTTTTACCGTACTGAAACGCTTCAGGCAGGGAGTAATTTTGAGGTAAGAAATATTCCCTGATTCCAGCCGGTAGCGCTGGCTTGGTAGACGAACCGTTCGATTGAGCGTTTACGATTTGCGATTTACGATTCTGGATTGGCTGCGCGGACGGCGTTTCTGCGGGCGCAAAATCAGAAGGGATTGCGACCGGCTGCATCGCTTCCACAGAAGGCTTGGGCTTTGGCGCGGGTTGAGGCTTGCTTCCCCCGTCTTCCGTCGGTCTCGCGCCCGCCAACTCATTCAAGGGGCGAATCTGCTCGCGCGTTAAAGGTCCCGCGAGAAAGTTCATCGCCCAACGGGTTTGCATGAGGGCGGGCTTTTTTTCGTGAACGTTGTTGACTACGAAGACGCGCTTGCCCAGCGAGGAGATAAGTTTGTCCATCTCGGCGCGGGAGAATCCGCCCGCGAGGCTTTCGAGTCCGTCCAGCAGGCGGTTCTTGTCGCGCTCGGTTTGCAGTTTGCCGATGAACCACGTCCCTGTGTTCGAGAGCGCTTTGTAATCCAAATCCACCGGGTTTTGGGTGGCGAGCAAAATGCCCAAGCCAAAAGCGCGCGCCTGTTTGAGCATCCGCAGCAGCGGTTGTTTGGAAGGCGGGTTGGCGGTGGGCGGCAGGTAGCCGTAGATTTCGTCCATGTAAAGCAGGGCGCGCAGGTAACTTGTCCCCTTTTGCGTTCTCATCCACGTTTCGACGGCGGAAAACAGCAGCGTGGTAAAAAACATGCGCTCGCCGTCCGAGAGGTGCGCCAGATAGAAAATGCTGTGACGCGGCTGACCTTCGGGGGTGAAGAGCAAGGCTTGGACGTCGAGCGCTTCGCCTTCGCGCCAGGCTTCAAAGGCAGGCGCGGCGAGGATGTTGTTGAGCGTCATCGCCAGTTCCATGCGGTCTTTGGGCGGGAAGAAGGTATCCACCGGGAACGCGCCGAGTTTGTCGAAGGGCGGCGTTTGCGTTTGCAGGATGAGCTCGGTCAGGTCGAGGTCTTGCCCCTGGCTCCAATGCTGTTCAAAGATGTTCGAGAGCAGGATATGTTCGCGCGAGCGAATCGGGTCGAGGTCGTTCATGCCGACCAAGCCCAGCAACGCGGTGACGGTGCTGGAGATTCTCTCGCGTAAAATTTCGCGGTTTTCTTCCCAATCAAGTTTGGGCGCGGCGAGCGAAGACAACACGCTGACGGGAATCCCCGCGTCGGAGCCGGGGGTATAAACCGCGAACTTGACCATTTCGTCAAGCAGTTGGATTCTGTCCGCGCCGATTCCCCACTCCTGCAAGCCCTTGCGCCACGAGGCGGCGGCTTCCCGCGCGATGTCCTCCAGCGGCTTGTCGGCGCGGCGGGCGACTTCGGGGTCAATCCACGGCTGGAAGTCGGCGGGCAGCAGGTTGGGGAAGTGCAGCAGCAGGTTGGTCAGGTCGCCCTTGGGGTCAATGATGATGGCGGGAATGCCCTGTAACGCGGCTTCTTCCAACAGTCCAACGCACAAGCCCGTCTTGCCGGAGCCGGTCATGCCCGTCACCACGGCGTGCGTGGTTAGGTCGGCGGGGTCGTAATAGAGCGGGGCGTCGGTGACTTTGGCGGTCTTGTCGTCAAAAATGCGTCCGAGGTAGAAGGCGTCGTCGGTCATGGGAAAATCTCCTTATCAAACGTCAGCGCTGTGGCGCGAGTGTAATTGATTTTGAAAGCGGAAGCAAGAAGCAAAAAGAACAACGCATGAATTACGCGGGGGCGTATTTAACAACCCGCCATGAAACCGCTAAAAGAGCCAACCCCGCCCCGTCAAAAACAATGAAACGGAGAATAGAGCCTGAAAGAATCAAGTGACCCGCCGGCAGGGTACAGTAAATGTAAGTTTCGCCCAGCAGACCCGTCGTCTGCATCAGCAAGGACAGGGTCAACGCCAGGCGGTAACGGAGGGGGTCTATCAAGGCAAAGAGATACGGAACGTTCCACATCAGAAACAGGACCCCAACGCCGCGAATGGCGGTTTCGCCCGCTACGCCTGAAAGTTCGTAGGCGCGGACAAAACTATCTGGAGTGAAGATAAAAACAAAAGCGGCTTGCAGATTCCAAAATGCAACCATTGCAATCAACAGGCGGCTCAACCAAAATCGCATGAAGGAAGTATATCAAATCGGGCGGGGGGCTTGCGAATTTTCCCGCGTCCAGCCGCCCAGCACCGCCGCGCAGTATAATCGCGTCGTCATGAAAAACATATTGCCATCCCTGCAAAGAATACGGTTTACGGAACGCAGCGCGCCGCTGGCGCTTTTCGCCGCCTGCGTCCTCGGTTTTGGGTTGACGATTCCCAGCCTCGGCTTTTACATGGACGATTGGCCCTATGTGTTTTACGCCTACAACAAAGGCGTCGAAAGCCTGCGCGAAATGCTTTTGTACGACAGCCGCCCCTACGCCGCATGGCTGTATATTTTGGCGTTCAAAGCGTTGGGCTTCAAACCGCTCTACTGGCACATTGCCGCATTGCTCATGCGCTGGCTGACGGCGGTTTTATTTTGGAAAACGCTGTCTGCAATCTGGCGCGACCGCGCCCGCGAGACAATCTCCGTTGCGTTATTGTTTGCGGTGTATCCGTTTTTCATGCTCCAGCCGTTCGCGGTCGGCTCCACCCATCATTGGGCGGGATTTATCTTCTTCAACCTCTCTCTGTATTTAACGACGCTTGCCGCTCAACGGAAAAAATATTTCTGGCTGACCGTCCCCGCCGCGCTTTTGCAAGCGGTTCATCTCTTCACCAGCGAATATTTTGCGGGGCTTGAACTATTGCGCCCTCTCATCCTTTGGATTCTGCTCTCGCGTTACGAACCCCGCGTTTCAAAAAGATTCTGGCGGACCTTTTTACAATGGCTGCCCTATCTTCTGGTGTTGGGAACCTACGCCTACTGGCGAGCCTTCCTTTTCCAAAACGTAGAAGGGGTGACCCGCAACACCCCCGTCATCCTCAACCTGTTGTTTCGTGAGCCGTTGAAAGCCATTGGCTTTCTTCTGACCGCCTCCGTCAAGGACGCCGTTTCGGTAATGACCATCGGCTGGCAAAACGCCGTCAGCGCGGAATTGCTGGATTTCAATTCGGTGTACGCCCGTTTCCGCATGGTCGTCAGCGCCGCCGCCTTCGGTCTCGCCTTTTTGTACCTCGGCAGGCTCGACGCGGACAAAGAGCCTCCCGCCGACGACTGGACAAAAACCAGCGCCCTGTTTGCCGCCGCCGGCTTGATGGTCGGCGGGTTGCCCGTATGGCTGATTGGGCGCTACATCCTGGAAAGCAAGAATCTGCTATCCGCCTCGCGTTTCGGGATTCCTTCCATGCTGGGAGCGGCGTTTCTGCTGGTTTTGGTCATTGACTACTTCGTCAGCGACAAAAACAAAAGAACCCTCCTGCTGGCTTTATGCCTCGCTCTGGCGGTTAACTTCCACTTGAATAACGCAAAAGAATTTCAGTACTCCTGGGAAAAACAGGAACGCTTTTTGAGGCAGCTCCTATGGCGCGCGCCGCAAATCGAGGAAGGCGCAGCCCTTCTCACCGATGAGGAAATCCTCGGCATGATGGGCGAATACGCGGTCTCCTTTTCCATCATCACCGCCTACCAGCCTGGCGATATTGACGCGCCTCCCTACTGGTATTTTCCCTTCTATTACGCCAACCCCGACGTGGACGCGCTCTTGCAGGGCGCGCCGCTTGAATACGGCAAACTCAGCATGAACTTTTCGGGCGACAGCAAAAAAATGCTTTTGCTTTCCTTCAACCCTGAAATGAAACGCTGCCTGTGGGTCATGCAGCCGCAGGACGTCAACCTGCGCCTGGTCAGCGACGACATGCGAAAACTCAGCGCCGGTTCCGACATCAGCCTGATTGGGCAGGGCGCAAACGTCCATCCGCCGGAAGTCATTTATGGGAAAGAAGATACGCAGACCTGGTGCTACTACTTCGAGAAGGCGGACCTCGCGCGGCAATATGGTCAATGGGCTGAGATTGCGCGGCTGTGGGAAGAATCCCAAGCCGTCGGCGAGCGGGCGGATAACGGCTTCGAGTACATCCCCTTCATCGAAGGTTACGGGCATCTCGAAGAGTGGGAATACGTCAAAAAACAAACCAAGTTCGCCAACAAAATCACGTCGGGGCTTGAGCCAAGCCTTTGCTCCATGCTGGACAGGCTTGCCGCCAGCGCTCCCCCATCGCCCCAGCGCGACGACACAATCGGGAATCTCAAAGACGATTTGAAGTGCGTCAATTACCAATAAATCCCCGCTCATCGGGGGCTGCGCCCCCGATGAGCCGAAAAACTAATTCGCCAACTTCCCCAACACTTTCAACAATTTCGCCATCCAATTTTCTTCTTTGGATACCATCACCCAATAAGCGGATTTGCCGCCTCGGACTCCGTCTCCCAAATCGGGAAGGCGTTTCGCTTCCGACCCGTCGGCTGGCGCGGGGTATTTGAGCAGAATCTGACCCGACGACTCCATGCTCACGGCGGACAGTCCCGCTTTTTCGGCGCGAAGTTTGACCCGCATCTGATACAACAAGTTTTGCGTCATCTCCGGCGGTTGACCAAACCTGTCGCGGAATTCGGAGCCGAGCGCGTCGAGTTCGGTTTCGTCGCGCAAATCCGCAATGCGGCGATAGAGCCGAAGCCGCAACTCCTGGTCGGAAATGTAACTGGTCGGGATGCCAATGGCGAGGGGCAGGTCCACGTTGACGGGGAGGGAGAGGGGAAGATTCAAGGATGAAGGACGAAGGATGAACGCTTCGCGTGAATCTTCTTGACCCTCGACTTTCGATTTTTGACTTTCGTCCCGACGCAATCGCCGCACAGCGTCCGCCAGCATCCGCGTGTAAAGATGGAAACCGACAGACTGAATATATCCGTGCTGACGGGTCCCCAGCAAATCGCCCGCCCCGCGAATTTCAAGGTCGCGCATGGCAATCGAATAGCCCGCGCCAAGTTGAGTGTTCTCGGCGATGACCTCCAGCCGCGCCTGACCGTCCTGCGTGGGCGACATCTTGTTATGACGGAAGAAATAGGCGTATGCCCGCATCGCGCCGCGTCCCACCCGCCCGCGCAGTTGATAAAGTTGGGCAAGCCCAAAGGTGTCGGCGCGGTCCACAATCAGCGTGTTGGCGTTGGGGATGTCCAACCCCGATTCGATGATGGTCGTGCAAAGCAAAATGTCAATCTCGCCCATGTTGAAGCGGCGCATCACGTCGGCAAGTTGAGCCTCCGCCATTTGCCCGTGGCCAATTCCCACCCGCGCCTCGGGGACAAGTTTATTGAGGTGCGCCTTCATTGCGTCAATCGTATGGACGCGGTTGTGGACGAAAAAAACCTGCCCGCCGCGCTCCAACTCGCGCAAAATCGCCTGACGCACAAGGCGCGGCGAGTACGGTCCGACATGAGTGACGATGGGCAGGCGTTCTTCGGGCGGCGTATTCAGATTCGAGATGTCGCGCACGCCCGTCAACGCCATGTAAAGCGTGCGCGGAATCGGCGTCGCGGTCAGGGTCAGCACATCCACTTCCGTGCGGAGTTTTTTGAGGTGTTCTTTGTGCGTCACGCCGAAGCGCTGCTCCTCGTCAATGACGACCAGCCCCAAATCCTTGAATTTCACGTCCGACGAAATCAGGCGGTGCGTGCCGATGACAATGTCAATTTCGCCCCGCGCAAGTTTGAGCAGAATTTCGGTCTGTTCGCGGGGCGTGCGGAAACGCGAAAGCATCTCCACCGTGACGGGAAAAGCCGCCAGCCGCTGGGAAAAGGTCTCGAAGTGCTGCTGCGCCAAAACGGTGGTCGGCACAAGAACCGCCGCCTGCTTGCCGCTCATCACCGCCTTGAACGCGGCGCGCAAGGCGACTTCCGTCTTTCCATAACCTACGTCGCCGCAAAGCAATCTATCCATGGGGCGCGGACGTTCCATATCGCGTTTGATTTCAATCAAGGCGCGTTTTTGGTCTTCCGTCTCAACATAGGGAAAACTATCTTCAAGTTCCTTCTGCCATTGCGAATCGGGCGCAAAGGAAAATCCCTCCACGACCTGCCGGCGGGCGTACAAATCCAGCAAGTCTTCGGCGACCTTTTGCACCGCCTCCTTGACCCGCTCTTTGGTTTCGCTCCACGCCTGTCCGCCAAGATGGTCGAGGGCGGGCTTGCCGCCGTCCGCGCCGACGTAGCGGGTAAGCCTGTCGGCCTGATGAACGGGGACAAACAAGGTGTCGGCATTGTCGTATTCGACGGCGAGAAACTCCCGCTCATGCCCCTCCAACTGTCGCTGAATCAATCCCGCAAAACGCCCGATGCCGTGGTCAACATGAACAACGTAATCGCCCACCATTAAATCGGCGTACAAGGACTCAGGCGTCTCGGCGGCTTCCCTCTGGCGCGCCCGGGAACGCGGGCGTTCCCAGCCGAAGATTTCTGAATCGGTGATTAGGTGGATGGGAAATAGGCGCGTCTTGAGCGTGAAGCCTTCGGAGAGCGAGGCTTCGATAAATTGGAGATTGGGAAACTCAGAGTTCGGATAATGCTCTTCCCAAAGTTCCCGCAAGCGCGGCGACTGGCGCGAAACGATGAAGACCTGTTCTCCTCTCTCGACTATCGGCGCGAGATATTCAATGAAAGGTTTGAGCCGCCCCCCAAATCTTTCGTCATGACCGAATGTCTCCGCGAAATTGGCAACTGGCGACTGGTCGCTGGAGAGCGCTTCGGTGGAGCGCCCTAATTCGATAGAGGCAAATCCATCCAGCGCGTCATGCAACTCGGACCACGGCACATAAGGGATGGGAAAATCTTTCGCCAGCGTCCCCTCCGCCACGCTCTCCCGCCTGAACTTGACCGCCTGCTCCTCCACTTCGTTTGCCATGGCTTCGACCAAACTCACGTCATCCACCGCGACCAACGATTTGGGCGGCAGGTAATCAAGCAATGAAGCGGGCATGGGATGAAGCAGCGGAATGTGAAACTCGGACAGCGTCGTCTCGTCGTCAAGCGTCTCCGCCAAAAACTCGCGCGCAGGCGCGACGAGAATCCTCTCCAGATTTTCAACCGTCCTTTGCGTGGCTGGGTCAAATTGACGGATGGATTCGATTTCGTCGCCGAAGAAATCCAAGCGGACGGGCATTGAAGCGGCGGAGGTCCACACGTCAAGCAAACCGCCGCGATGCGAAAACTGACCCGGCTCCAGGACGGTATTCACCCGTTGATAACCCATTTTCGCCCACTCACGGATGAGGGTTTCAGGCTGGATGGTCTGGTTGACCGACAATCTTCTACACGCCTTGAGGAAGTCGCGGCGCGGCAGGGTGCGCGTCATTAACGAGCGGACGGAGGTCACGATAATGGGCGGGGAAGGCGGCTTTTGAGCAAATGGCAAATGGTAAGCGGAGAGGACGGTCAACGCCTGTAAACGGTCGCGGCGGGTGGCGGCTCCCCATGCGGCGTCTTCATAGAACAGCGGATTCGGCTCCGCAAACAAATAGCGAGACGCCTCGCCCCAAAAGCCCAGTTCATCGAACAACGCGAGAGCATGGTCGGCGCGGTCGGTGACCAGCAGAATCGGACGGTTCAAATCCGCTTGCAGGGCGGCAAGAAACGGCAGTCTCGCGGCGCGCGGAAGTCCCAAGCCGGGGAGAGTCCGCCCCGCCTGGATGTGAGACAGCAGGCGCTGGTAGGGGTCAAGCCCTCGTAATTGATTGAGCAAATAATCCAATCTACTTCTCTTTTACATCGCCGTTGAACTTGTTCATCGCCGCGTTCAGCCCATTCGTCACAAACTCGAATACGGCGTCGGCGGCACGGTCGAGAACCTCGGAGAGGAAAGGCATATCGTCCTTCGAGAACTCCTGCAAGACGTAATCTTTCGGGTCCATCCACCCAGGCGGACGCCCGATGCCGAGTCGCAGGCGGGGGAAATCCTTTGTGCCGAGTTGTTCGATGGTCGAAGCCATCCCGCGCTGACCGCCAGCTCCGCCGCCGGGTCGGATGCGGATAACGCCAAAGGGCAGGTCGAGGTCGTCGTGGGCGACCATCAGGTTTTCCACCGGCAGTTTATAGAAACGCAAAAGTCCCTGCGCCGATTGTCCGGAAAGATTCATGTAAGTCTGCGGCTTGGCGAGAATGACCTTTCGCTCCCGATAAAACGCAGACATGACAATGGCTTTCGATTGCAGCCTCATCCCCTGCGCGTTGAGGCGCACCGCGATTCGGTCAATGAGCATGAATCCAATATTATGGCGGGTATCTTTGTATTCCCTGCCGGGATTGCCTAATCCGATGATGAGGAAAGTGTCGGTCATGTTGATGGAAAATCGGCAACTAGTTCTTGCGAAGACGAAGAATCAGAGAAAAAAAGACAAATAAAACGAAGGCAAGCAACGCTCCGCGCGCAAAATTGGAATAAATTACGGAAGAAGTCAATGAAACCGGATTTGGAGGAAAGGGCGTGGGCGAAGGAAAGGTTGGAAAGGCGACAACAGGCTGAACCGTCTGCGCGGAAAATGGAGTGGGAAATTGAGAGAAAAAATCCGGCGCAGGCGAAGGCGTAGGCGGCGGTTCGTCGTTGCGAATCTTCAAATCAGAAACGACGGCGTCTTGGGAAGAGCCGTCTTGAAGAAGGACATGCAGGCGCAGAATATAATCGCCGTCGGTGATTGCTGCGGTATCCCAAACGGCGATGACGGGGTCGGTCGCCGGCTGGGAAAAGGTCTGAATTGTGAACCAACTGCCGTCGGGATAAGCGGCGTAGGAAAAAGTCAGTTCAGCGGAGGCGAAATTCGGGACGTTCATATTCCCTATAATTTCCACCGCTCCGCGCAAAACGTCGCCGGACTGGGGAGAGACAATCGAAACGTTTGAAGGCTGGACAAGGGAAAAGGCGAAGAGAAACAAAAGTCGTTTGAACATGGCGACTGTTGAGTTTAACATGAAGGCGGAGACGGGTCAAATCGCCCTCGCTTTCGGAATTGAAATGCCCCGGCAATTCTCGAATATTTAATTTTCTGGTAAACTCGGGTAGCCAATGCAATCATACGGCGGGCATCCCGCTTAAACCAGGAGATTAAGTTATGTCAAAATCCCGTTCAGACCAGATGGTGGAACGCCTTCGCACCATGCAGGCAGCCGCTCCAGATATTGAAGCCTCCGCCGTCGTTTCGGTAGACGGCTTAATCATGGCGTCCGCCCTTCAACAAGGCGTGGAAGAAGACCGCGTTTCGGCGATGTCCGCAGCCATGCTGAGCCTGGGCGAGCGCATATCCGGCGAACTGGGACGCGGCGGACTGGAACAGGTTTTTATCAAAGGCGACAAAGGAGCGATTGTGCTGACAGCCATTGGCGAAGAGGCGGTGCTGACGGCGATGGCGCGTCCCGACGCAAAACTGGGCATCATCTTTTTGGAAATGCGCCGCGCCGCCGAGGACCTCGTCAAGTTAATTGGATGAACAAAAAGATACTTCCCGCTCAAATCATCCGAAACCCCAAAATGGGGAGGGCTTAAACACCCTCCCCATTCTCTTTGTATGTTGAGATTGGACAGGCGGCGAACGCCTGTCTGGGCTAAAAAGGAACATCCCATGACGGCGAAATATTTATTCTTCACAGGCGGCGTCGTTTCCTCCGTCGGCAAAGGCGTGACTGCCGCCGCATTGGGGCTTTTACTCAAGGAACGCGGATTCAAAGTCGCAGTGCAAAAGCTTGACCCCTACATCAATGTGGACCCCGGCACCATGTCGCCTTACCAGCATGGAGAGGTGTACGTGCTGGACGACGGAGCGGAAACCGACCTCGACCTGGGTCACTACGAAAGGTTTATTGACAACCGCTTGACGCGGGTCAGCAACTTCACCACGGGACAAGTCTACGCCGAGACCATCGCCAAGGAAAGACGCGGCGACTATCTTGGCGGCACGATACAGGTCATCCCGCACATCACCAACGAAATCAAACGCCGTATCGGTCTCGTCTCAAAAGAAACGGGAGCGGAAATTGTGATTCTCGAAGTCGGCGGGACGGTAGGCGATATCGAGTCTCAGCCCTTTTTGGAAGCCCTGCGCCAGCTCCGCAACGAGGTGGGACGCGAAAACTGCCTCTTCATTCACGTCACCTGGCTGCCAACCATCGGCGCGACGGGCGAAATCAAAACCAAGCCCACGCAGCATTCCGTCGCCGCTTTGCGCTCCATCGGCATCTCGCCAAACCTCATCATCGCGCGCGCCGACCAGGAAATAGACAAGGGACTGTGCGACAAAATCGCCCTCTTTTGCGACGTGGAGAAAGATTCCGTCATCCCGATGAAAACGGCGGATGTGTTGTACGAAGTCCCCCTCATTTTGGAAAAGATGGGAGTGGGAGAGTTGGCGTTGAAAAAACTTGGCATGAAAGCGAAATGCCAGCCCGATATGCAGCCGTGGGCGCAACTTGTGGAACATGTCCGCAAACCGAAACCTTCCATAAAAGTCGCGCTGGTTGGAAAATACGTCGAATTGCAGGATGCGTACATGTCTGTCCGCGAAGCGCTCAAACATGCGGCGCTGGCGAACGATGTGGAAGTGGAAATCGGCTGGGTGCATTCCGCCGACCTCGAAAAAGAAAAATGCTGGGAGGTGGTCCGCCAGGCGGACGCGGTGCTTGTCCCCGGCGGTTTCGGTTCGCGCGGCATCGAGGGCAAAATTCTCGCCGCGCGTTACGCCCGCGAAAACAAAGTTCCCTATCTGGGGCTTTGCCTGGGAATGCAAGTGATGTGCATCGAATTCGCCCGCAACGTCCTCGATTTGGAAGAAGCCAATTCTTCCGAATTCGACCGCGGAACGAAATATCCGGTGATTGACTTAATGATTGACCAGCGCTCCATCACCGACATGGGCGGCACCATGCGGCTTGGGCTTTATCCATGCCTCCTGCAAGAGGGGACAAAAGCCGCCGCCGCATACGGCGTCCCGCGCGTAGACGAAAGGCATCGCCACCGCTTCGAATTTAACAACGCCTACCGCGAGACGTTTCAAAGGAACGGCATGTTGTTTTCAGGCTTATCGCCCGACGGCAAACTCGTGGAGATTGTGGAATTGGCGGAACATCCCTACATGGTCGCCTGCCAATTCCATCCCGAATTCCTTTCGCGCCCGATGAGACCGCACCCCCTCTTCGTAGGGCTGTTGAAAGCGGCAAAGGAAAGAGCTGGAAAATAAAAAAAGCCCCGTCTCACGACGGGGTTTTTTGTCTATATGGGTCAGCGTAAATTACACGCCGCTGAGGCTGGAGTTGACTTTGCTGAATACGTTGCCGATGATGGGTCCCAAAATCATCAGGGCGGCAATCACAACGATGGCGACCAAAACGAGAATTAGAGCGTATTCAACAAGACCCTGACCTTTTTCCTTGGGTGAAAACAACATTGCCGTAATCTCCTTTCTTTAGAATTTCCCAGCCAGGTCCGCTGGGATTATTTTTATTTTACTCAGACCGCCAAATAATGCAAGAGAATCCCTCACGTTTTTCTTAACAATTATGTCAGTCCTGAACGGGAAAATTTGGCAAAATATCCAAAATTCCTCTTCCTCTCAAAATCGGATTATACTTGGCGCGTCATTCATTAACACCAGGAGTAAATCATAATGGACACAACAATTGAAAGCATCTCAGCGCTCGAGGTACTTGACTCGCGCGGCAACCCCACTGTGGAAGTGGAAGTCGTTTTGATGGACGGCTCTTTTGGGCGCGCCATCGTTCCCTCCGGCGCCTCCACCGGCGACCATGAAGCGCTGGAAATGCGCGACGGCGACAAAAAGCGTTATCTGGGCAAGGGCGTTTCAAAGGCGGTTGCAAACGTCAACGGCGTCATTGCGGAAGCCCTCTTCGGTTGGGACGCCGCCGACCAGCGCGGTCTGGACGCCGAACTGCTCTCCATGGACGGCACGCCAAATAAATCCAAACTGGGCGCCAACGCCATCTTGGGCGTCAGCTTGGCAGCCGCCAAAGCCGCCGCCAATTCCTTTGGAATGCCGCTCTACCGTTACATCGGCGGCGTGTACGCCCATGTCCTCCCCGTCCCGATGATGAACGTGCTCAACGGCGGCGCGCACACCGCCTGGCAATCCACCGACATGCAGGAATTTATGATTATGCCCTTCGGCGCGCCAACCTTCACCGAAGGCTTGCGCTGGGGAGCGGAAATCTACCACGCCCTGAAATCCGTCTTGAAGGAGAAGGGCTACGTCACCCTCGTCGGAGATGAAGGCGGCTACGCCCCCTCGCTTAAGGCGAATAACGAAGCCATTGAGGTCATCCTCGCTGCGGTTGAAAAGGCTGGCTTCAAGGCTGGGCGCGGCAAAGACATCGCCATCGCCCTCGACCCGGCCGCCTCGGAACTTTACGACGAAAATACCAAGAAGTACAACCTTCGGAAAGAAGGCAAGGAATTGACTGGCGAACAGATGGTTGAACTCTGGGCGAAGTGGGTTAAGGATTACCCGATTGTTTCCATCGAAGACGGTCACGCCCAAGACGACTGGGAATCCTGGCAGTTAATGGTCAAGGAATTGGGCGACAAAATCCAGATTGTCGGCGACGACCTGCTGGTGACCAACCCCGAGCGCGTCCGCCGCGGCATTCAGGATAATACCTGTAACGCCCTGTTGGTCAAACTCAATCAAATTGGCTCGTTGACTGAGACCATAGAATCTGTTGAAATGTGCCATCGCGCCGGCTGGCGTACAGTTGTTTCCCACCGCTCCGGCGAGACGGAAGACTCCACCATCGCCGACCTGGCTGTCGCGCTCAACACCGGGCAAATCAAGACCGGCGCTCCCGCCCGCTCGGACCGCGTAGCGAAATACAACCAACTTCTGCGTATCGAAGCCGAATTGGGCGATACCGCCAAATACGCCGGCTGGGACGCGCTGAAGAAGTAGCCCAAAGACGGCGGTTTGCAAACGACGGACGCTTTTGCAGGCGTCCGTTATTTTTTAAGTTGACAAAGGCTTAAAAACGGCTATAATTAGTTTGTTGCTCCAACATACTAATTCTCATGAACAAGCATACCGCCGACCAGGTTTTTGTGCGCGAAATGAATTTATCAACCGTATTGCGGCTGATACATACGCATTCGCCCATTTCACGCGCGCAAATCGCCGTCGCCACCGGCTTGAACAAATCCACAGTGTCGAGTTTGGTGGATGAACTCTTGGCGAAAAAACTCGTGCATGAAACGGGCAGCAACTCCGGGGCGGCGGGACGCCCCGCCACTTGGCTGGAAATCAATCCGCAAGCGGGTCTAATTGTGGGAATGGAACTCGGAGTGGATTTTATCTCTGTCGCCGTGACCGACTTGCTGGGAAAAATCTCCTGGATGCGCAGAGAAGACACGAACGCCGGCGAAGGTCAGGAGAAAATGCTTGAGCAAGCGTCTCGTCTTATCAAGGAAGCGATATCGGCAAACAAAAAAAAGGGCGCGCGTTTTTTGGGGCTTGGAGTTTCCACGCCCGGCACAGTGGATTTGGACAAAGGACTTCTTATTTTTGCGCCGAATCTTCACTGGCATAACGTCCCTTTTCGAAAAATCTTCCATGAAAAAACGAAACTTAACGTCTATGTCGAAAACGACGCGAACGCGGCGACCGTCGCCGAGCATTTATTCGGCATGGCGCGGCATAATACCGATTTTCTTTTTGTATTCGCCGGCGTTGGCATTGGCTGCGGCTTATTTCTAAACGGCAGGCTGTATCGCGGCAAAAATGGGTACGCGGGAGAAATTGGACATTCCCCGATTACGGCGGAGCCTTATCAAAACGTTTGCCATTGCGGAAATAAAGGCTGCTGGGAAACTTACGCCAATCAAGGCTCCATCATTCAGCGCGTACAAGAGCGATTAGAAAAAAAACAAAAAAGCCTCATTCCCGAACTGATGACGAAACTCAACGCCCCTCTTTCTATTTCGTTAATCAAACAGGCCGCCGACGCCGGAGACATTCAAGCCATCGAAGCGCTGGCGGAAGCGGGAAGCGCCATGGGACAGGGTTTTGCAGGGTTAAGCAATATCTTTAACCCTGAAAAAATCATTCTGGGCGGTCCCCTTAGCGTCATTGGAGAATACCTGCTGCCCGCCATTAAAAAAGAGATT
>JAIWOB010000086.1 GCA_020217065.1 Chloroflexota bacterium
CCTTCTTTGGCAAAGGCGGGTTTGAGTTTAGCGAGCGATTCCAGCGTCGTATCGCGGCGCGGACGCTCGTCGGTATCCGCCCATTTCGGCTCGCCTTTCTTTTGGGGGATGGGAACAGGCGTAATTTCACGTTTAAACCTGCCGGAATCAATCGCGGCAATCGCTCGTTGATGAGAGCGCAGGGCAAAAGCGTCCTGTTTTTCGCGGGTGAGATGCGGGCGTTCGCGGGCGATATTTTCCGCCGTCTCGCCCATCGCTTCCGTGCCGTACATTTCCTTCATTTTCGGATTCGGATAGCGCCAGCCAAGCGCGGTATCGTAAGCGGTCAGATTGCCAAACGGAAAACCCGATTCCGCTTTTGGCAAAGAATAGGGGGCGCGGCTCATCGACTCGACGCCGCCCGCAATATAGATTTCCCCTTCCTCAGCCTTGATGGCGCGCGCCGCCATGTTGATTGCGGTCAGCCCCGAAGCGCAGAGCCGGTTCACGGTTACGCCGCCAACTTCGAGCGGAAGTCCCGCCAGCAAAGCCGCCATCCGCGCCACATTCCGATTATCCTCCCCCGCCTGATTCGCGCACCCCATGAAAACTTCTTCGATAAGAGCGGCGTCTATCGGGTTGCGTTCAAGAATGGCTTTGACGACGTGCGCCGCCATATCGTCGGGGCGGACGGCGGACAAAATTCCGCCTAACGCGCCGACGGGCGTGCGGATTGCGTCAACAATGACAGGTGTGGACATACATCCTCCGGTGATAAAATTTACTCGCTTGTGCGCTTATTCCGATTCTACCACCCGCCTCCGCTTTTGTTCTTCCGCGGCTCATTCGCAAACGGCGCAAAGTTTCCGCAATGGAACATCGAATCATTTATAATGGATTAAATCAGTCGTCAATCAATTATGCCCGCCATTGACCTCGCCCGTCTCCGCAAGCAAGCCAACCGTCTGGCGGACTTTTTCTTTCTGCCCGACGAGTTTATGAAGCGTTTGCGCGAGACGCTCGATTTCTACGTCAACTATACGCTGCGGACGGCGGAAAATGTCGCCCCTGGCTCCAACCTCAAAACCTATCGCACGCCGCCCGCCGTGCTGACCCAAATCGAAAACGAGCTGCGTCCTCTTGCGGAAGCCAACCCCCAATTTGCGCTTGACCTCGCCGACAGGCTTTGGGATGAGGGCGCGCTCGAAACCCGTCTGTTGGCGGCGTTTCTACTGGGACGAATTCCGCCGCAAGAGGAACGCCTGCTTCCCCGTCTCACCGCATGGACGCAGCAAATCCGCGACCCCAACGTGCGCTCTGCTTTGCTTTCCACCAGCCTGACGCGCATGAGAAGAGAAACTCCCGCTCAATTCCTCAACCTCGTCCGCGAGTATTTACATCCCGCCCGCGCGCGGACTTGGGCGAACGGCGTTCAAGCCCTGCTGCCGATGATTGCCGAAGCCCCAAGCGATAATTTGCCGACCATCTTCGACATGGTCGAACCCATCATCGAGGAAGCGCCGTCCACCCTGCAAGACGACCTGACCGACCTCATCGTCGCCCTTTATCGCGCTTCCGCCAACGAGACGACCTTTTTGCTCAAACATATCCTATCCAACGCGAAAAACCCCATGACCGTCGTCACCATGCGCCGCATCGCCCCTTCCTTTCCGCAGCCCCTGCAAAAGGAACTGCGCGACCTTCTGCGCCCCCAGCCGCTCTTCGAAATCAAGCGCGCTGAAGAAGAGACGGCGGGTTTTGTTGCCGATGAAGCCCCCGCGCCAAAACTCAGAGCGAGAAAAAAGAAAATGGAAAACTCAAAAATCATCTACTTGCACGGATTGGAAAGCGACAGCCAAAGCGGCAAAGCGCGCCGATTCGCCGAGCAATTCCCCGGCATGGTCACGCCCGATTTCACCGGCTCCTTCGAAGAGCGCATGAAACAACTCAAGCCAATTTTGGGACGCAGAAAAAACTGGACAATCATCGGTTCCTCTTTTGGCGGATTAATGGGAACGGTCTTCACTTGCCGGCATCCAACCCAGGTGCGGAAGTTGATTCTTCTCGCCCCCGCTCTGCTCCCTGAACATTTTGGCGAATACTTGAACTTGGAGACCGTTTCTGTTCCAACCGTCCTGATTCACGGGACAGCGGACGACGTTGTCCCGCCCGCTCCTGTCCGCAAGGTGGCGGAGAAATTATTCACGAACCTGCAAATCATTACAGTGGACGACGGTCACAGACTGCAAAAAGCGTTTGGGGAATTGAACTGGGAGGAGATTTTGGAATAACGCCGCGCATCGCTATTCCGCTGAAAGCGCGCAGCGAAAGCCAGTGTAGGAATTGAAAGCGTCTGAGGCGACGGAAAAATACCAGCGGTTCGACGCGCGGACGTCGTACATGGTATGCTTCCAAGACCCGCCGCGCAGCACAGGATAGCGCTTTCCGAAATCGAAGGCGCTGGCGCGGCTGTTGGGATAAGCGTCGTAGAAGTCCGCCACCCATTCCCAAACATTGCCAGCCATATCCAGCGCCCCATAAACGCTCGCCCCGCCGGGGTAATATCCCACGCGGGCAAGATACACCGTTTTGTCGTCGTAATAACCATAGGCGCGCGGTTCGGGACAATTGACGTCGCAAAAATTCAGCAGACTGCCGTCGAACTTGTCGCCCCAGGGGTAAATATTCCCTTCCGTTCCGCGGGCAGCCTTTTCCCATTGGGCTTCGGTCGGGAGCGCGCGCCCCGCCCATTCGCAGTAAGCCTTCGCCATTTCCTGATTGACGTAAATCACAGGGTAGTCGGCGTACTTGGGGTTTCCATAGTATTTTATCTCGTTGGGAGACCCTAAATATCTGGGAAGCGCGCACGCGCCTTCAGCCACGCACAAGGCGTACATGGCATTGGTGACTTCAGTTTGGTCAATCCAAAAGGAATCCAGGTAAATTTTTTGGGACGGCTTCTCGTCGGGGTCGCCCTGGAGGCTGCCCATCATAAATTCGCCGGCAGGGACATAGACCAGCGTCATACCGTCCTTGTCGGAGGTCATGGTCGAACCGACGCCGAAAGCGGGCGTTTCCGTAAGAGTCTGCGGCGAAACAGCGGGAGAGACGACGAGCGGTTCGGTCGCCGTCGGCGCTTCGGTCGCCGCAGGCTCAGCGGCGGGGGACAACCAGTTTACAAACAGCCAAGCCGCTATAAAAAAGAGCGCCAAAAGCGAAAGAATCCCAACGCCGCGAAGCGGAGCAAGAAGATTTTGCTTGGGTTGCCGCGCCGCTTCACGACTTTCTTTCTTGCGGGCGGCTTCTCTCGCTACCTCCCATTGAAGATGTTCCCGTCTTATTTTTTCGCGGGCGGCTTTCTCTTCGGCTTCGCGCCTTGCCAAGAGATAACTGGATTCCTGATTTGCGCCCGATTGCGATTCCGAATTGGCTTTCTGCTCATATCGAATTCGGAGGGAGTTCAATAGAGATTGAAACGTGCGCTCCTTTTTATCGCCAAAATAATCTCCCCACTGATGAGAGCTTAAGAAACGCGGAATTTCGCAATCATCCAACCGAAGCGGTATCAAAAAAATAACGCCGTGGGGTTTCTCCAGAGAAATGTCCCAGGCATAGTGCAGCTCCCTCTGAACGAATCCCTCCTTGCGAACGGAATGATTGGAAAGAAATATCAAAACAATGTCCGCGTCGTCTATCGCTTTTTCTATTGTAGTAGTCCAATGCTGCCCAAGCGGTATGCTTGTCTCGTCAAACCAGGGGGCTATCCAACCTTCCTTCAAAAGGCGTTGATACAACTCCCGCACGGCGGGTTTGTCTTGCGAGGCATGGCAAAGGAAAACGCGCAGCGGACGCGGCATGGATTAAGAGTCTCCCGATGGTTTCGATTATATGACAGAGCGGAGAAGTTGACGAGAGCCGGTTTTTGAAACGGAAGGAATCGTGTATGATTGGCGAAAACTCAAAGGAGACTTCGCTTGGCTCTCATCCTCTTTGACTTTGACGGCGCGCTTGCCGACACCTTGGGCGACCTGCTTCAATTTGGACAGGAAGCCTGCGATGAATTGGGCGTGAAGCATACCGCCACCCGCGACGACTTAAACTCGCTTGAAATCATGTCCTTTGCAACCTATGGAACGCAGTTGGAAGTCCCTGACAATTTGCTGGATGAATTCGTCCGCCGCTGTCTGGCAAAGTTTGGAGAGAAGAAATCTCCGCCGGGGATTTTCAATGGATTGGGCGAAGTGGTCCGTGAGTTGTCGAAACGATACGCGCTGGGGATTGTCACCGGCAATTCATCCGAGAACGTGAAGGCTTTCCTCCTGGCGCATGGGCTGACCGACTGCATCCGCGCCATCTACGGGGTGGACACGCCCGGTTCAAAGGTAGAGAAAATATCCCTTGCGCGCCGTCAGTTTGCGGCGGGAAGCGAAGCGGTCTGCATGGTGGGCGACTCTGCGAGCGACATCCGCGCGGCGCGGGAGGCGGGAGTCAAAAGCATCGCCGTCGGCTGGGGACACCAAAGCGCCGAGACCCTGCTCCGCGCCAAGCCCGACGCTATTGTCTATTCGCCGGAAGAATTGCCCGGCGCAATCAACGATATTTTTGAGCGGCTGGTTTAATGCAAATTAGCCGGAAAGGAAACCAACATGGAGATGAAAAATATCCCCTTCGGCGTTACAAACTGGGCGGAGATTGTTCCGACGGAACACAAAGGAGAGACCGGCATGGCGCTCTGGCGGACACAGCAGTTCGACGCCATCCGCGTGCGTATGGTGGAATACAGCGCGGGCTACCTCGCCGACCACTGGTGCGAAAAGGGTCACATTTTGCTTTGCCTTGAAGGGGAGTTGCACACCGAACTTCCCGACGGCAGGGAATTTGTCCTCAAGCCAGGGATGAGTTACCAGGTCGCCGACCACGCCGAAGCGCATCGCTCCCGCACAACCACCGGCGCAAAGCTGTTCATCGTAGATTAAACGCCGTCCGTTTTGCCTTCTTCCCAATAGAGCGATTTGAAACGAATTTCGTTTTACGCAAGGCGGGTTAATGATACAATTGCCGCTCTTCAACAAAGAAGAGATAATCCAAGTTTGACATCGCGCTGCAAATTTGATAAAATTAGTCCAATTTACAGCCAAAAGGAGAACCTATGCTCCAACAATTTGAAGTTAAACCCTTTACCCTCACTGCCGCGGCGACTCAGGCGGTAAAAAATATTCTTGAAGAGCGAAAACTCGAAGGTTATTCCCTGCGCGTGTACGTAGCGGGCGGGGGATGCGGCTGTTCTGGCGTAAACTTCGGCATGGCGCTCGACAATAACATCCGCGACGTAGATACGTCCTTCGAGGCAGACGGCGTCAAGGTTGTTGTGGATAACATTTCGATTGATTACCTGCGCGAAGCGACGATTGACTTCATCAACGACCCCCAGCGCGGAGCGGGGTTCTCCGTCTACAGCCCAAACGCCCGCGCAAAAAGCGAAAGCGGCTGCGGTTGCGGCAGCGCCAGCGAAGGGGAAAGTTGTTGCAGCGAAGGTTCTTCCTGCGGATGCGGCTAGTATAAAAAAAGACCGGCGGCTCCGGTCTTTTTTTACGCCTCATTGACCGCGCAAAAAGGAAATCAGCATGCCGAGCGCGCCGATAAATCCCAAGCCGAAAATCAACAAACCTAAAGGCACGCGGGGTAAGTCTTCGGCGGCGTCCACAAAGGTCGCAACCGCCAGCGGCGCCGGAGCGGTAAAGGTCGGCAGCCTTGTGGGTGGAACCGGGGTCAGGTAAGCAGCCACCAGCGTTGGGTTCAATTCGACGACCGGCGTCGCAGCCAGGGTCGGAGTAGGAGGGGCGGGAAGTTTGGGCAGCTCTCCCGTTTTAACCACTTTGACATAGGCTGCAAAAATCCATGCGCTCGAGTCGGGAATGCCCGGATAATAAATCTTTACCCAATTGCCGTCTTCCGAGAGCCCGTAAGCGGGCATTTCCTGTCCTGCAAGAACAACTCCTACGCGCGGGTACAAATAGGAACTAGGTCCCGCGTAAACGTCTTCCTGCGGACGGTCAAGATAAACGGCAACCACAGCCCCCTGGGGCGTGCCTGTCACAGTGGGAATGGAGCCCGTCGGCTGCTGCGCGTAAACTGGAACGGAAGAGGGAATAGAAAACGCCAGCGCCGTTCCCCCTAAGGTCAATGCCGAAAAACAGAGAAAAAGGAGTTTGCGCGCAAATCTCATCTTATCGCCGCAAGAAGAGGGAAATAAGAAAGCCCGCCCCTCCCAAGGCGGCAAGCGTGAAAATAATGACAGCCAGCGAGATGGAGCCGACGGAATTTTCCGCCGCTTCATCCATATAATCCAAAGTCTTTAAGGCGGGCGGGGGGGTAAAAGTCGGAAGCCGGGTATTGGTAGGGAGAACGGTAAATTGCGCCGCCAGGGTTGGGTCAATCGTGGATGTGGCGGGAGGCACAGGCGTTGGGGGCGGCTCGACAATCCGTAAAGTCCCCGGCGGGGAAACTTGCACAAGCGGAGAATACACCCACCCCACCCCGTTGGGCGCGCCGGGATATTCGATTTGAATCCAATCTCCCCCCGGCGACCTGCCCAAGGCTGGGGCGGTCGAACCCTTCGGCAGGGTTCCGACGATGGGGTAAATCAGCGAATTCGGACCCAGGCGGACATTAATTTGCGGTTCGTCGGTAATTACCTTGATAAATAATCCTTCAGCGGCAGGCGTAGGGGTTATCTGCAAAGCCAGGGCGGGGGATACGGCATGAGACCAGGAAAAAATCGCTGGGACAAAAAAGAAAAAAGCAAAGAGAAGATAAATCAAACGAAACCGATTTTGTCGCATATCGTAAATCGCTCTTAAGGAGAATCGTAAAGGCGATTATAATCGAATTCATGGAGCGAAAAATCTTCCACGGGAACATCAAACCAGTAGATGTCGCCCAGGCTTTGCTGGGCGCGTTTAATCGAGGCAACCTCCGCGCGCAGACTTTCGGTCAAAGCGACAAGATGATTGTTCAAATCGGCACAAAACCGGGCGCCGCTTCGGGCGGTCAAACCGCCATCACCGTCACCGTTCAAAAATGGGAAGACGGCGTCATCGTAGAGCTCGGACAGCAAGCATGGCTGGGAGTCGCCGCCAGCCTGGGAGCCAGCGCCATCGCCGCCTTAAAGAATCCGTTCAGTCTGCTGGGACGGCTGGACGATATTGCCCAAGATATTGAGAGCCTGCAAATTGGGGAGCGGGTTTGGCAAGTGGTCGCCCAAACGGCAAAGGCGGCGGGAGTTTCCACCGAATTGTCCGAACGCTTGAAACGCGCGACCTGCGAATATTGCGGCACGGCAAACGCGGTTGGGGAGCCTTCCTGCGTCGCCTGCGGCGCGCCGTTGGGAAACGCCCAACCAAATACCTGCCGCAATTGCGGTTATATTTACCAGCCTGGCGACAGGGTTTGCCGGCACTGTAAACAGCCGCTGTGACGCCGCGCAAAACTGCAAGGCGGGACGCGCTCGGAAGCCAGCCATGAATCTTCAGGAACTTGAAGCCCGTCTCCAATCGCTTATCGAAGTGGATTTGCTCAACCTCCTGCCGGGCAGGAATGTGGAAGACGTCGTCGTTCAGCAATTGGCGGCGGCAATCCGCTTCAACGCGGAACCCCAGGAAGACGGCTCCATCATCGCTCCAAACGTCTTTACTTTGATAGTGCATCCTGCAAAAGCGGAAAAATGGCAGGACCGTCAATTGCTTGCAATCTTATTGCATTCCATCGCCTCCGCAGCGCAAGAAGCCGGGTTTCGAGTTACAATATCGCCGACGCTTACCATTGCAACGGATGAAACGCTACCCTTAAACGACGCCCGCGTCCTGGCGTCGCACCGGATTGAAGCCATGTCTGAAACAAACGCAAACCCACTGGATACAAACGCGCCCGAAGAGCAGAATAAAATGCCCGAAAACGCTTTTCTTATTGTTGAGGGCGTCAAGGTGTTTCCGCTAAAAACGCCCGTTATTAATATCGGGCGCAGACTCGACAACCAACTGGTCATTGACGACCCGCGCGTATCTCGTAATCACGCTCAGCTGCGCGCCATTAAAGGGCGGTTTGTGATTTTCGACCTAAACTCTACAGGCGGAACTTTTGTCAACGGGCAGCGCGCCAGCCAGACCGTGCTTTACCCGGGCGATGTAATCTCCCTGGCGGGCGTAGCGCTCATCTTCGGGCAGGATAACCCGCCTCCGCGTCCCGACCTCAAAGAGACAGCGCCCTACTCTCAAGCCGCTACGGAAAGACCCACCGCCATTCTTTCCACAGACCATTCTACGGCAAAACTGAAAAGAAAATGAGCGGCGTAGTCCTGTTGGTTTTGCGCCTGTTCCTGGCGGTTGTTTTATACGGCTTTCTGGGATGGGCGCTTTTTCTTCTATGGAGGGATATTCACAAGCAGGGGACGGCTTTAGCAAACCGCCGCGTCCCGAATATCAGCCTGAGCGTTCGCTACGGTCAAGCCGCGCCGATTATAAAAAATTTCACTCAGCCTGCCGTTACCATCGGGCGAGACCCCGGCTGCGACCTTCCGCTTCCCGACGACGCCGTCTCCACCCGCCACGCCCAATTGACTCATCACCATAATCAATGGTGGCTGGAAGACCTCGGCTCTACAAACGGAACAACCCTTAATCAGTCCGCCGTAACCATGCCCACTGTGCTAACCGCCGGAGATGAGATACAATGCGGAAATACGCGGCTTACCGTCAACCTCTCAACCAACACGCTCGTCTCACCCACGCAAAGACTGGACAAAAAATCATGAAACAAAAGGCTTCCATCGCAATCATCGGCGGCTCGGGATTGTATGAGATGCCCGGCTTGCAAGACGCAAAAGAATACAAAGTAAAGACGCCCTTTGGAAACCCCAGCGCGCCGATTATCGTTGGCGCGCTGGAAGGCGTTCAGATTGCCTTTCTCGCCCGGCACGGACACGGACATCGTCTCACGCCCGGGGAAGTCCCCTACCGCGCAAATATCTTCGCTTTAAAGTCTTTGGGCGTAGAACGGGTCGTCAGCATTAATGCTTGCGGCTCGCTGCGCGAAGATTACGCGCCTGGACACATCGTTATCCCTGACGACCTTTTCGACCACACGAAAGCCCGTCCGCGCTCCTTTTTTGGCGAGGGCTTGGCGGCGCATGTGGGAGTCGCCAGCCCGTTCTGTCCCGACCTCTCGCAGCAGGTAGAAGCGGCGGCGCGGGCGGCAGGGGCAGTCACGCATCGCGGCGGAACTTTTATCATTATCGAAGGTCCGCGTTTTTCCACCAAAGCCGAGTCAAACGTTTTTCGCTCCTGGGGCATGTCTATCATTGGCATGACCGCCGCCCCCGAAGCCTTCCTCGCCCGCGAGGCGGAAATGTGCTATGCGGTAATGGCGCACGTCACCGATTACGACGTATGGCATGTAAGCGAATCGCCGGTAACCGTGGAAATGGTCGTCCAGACCCTTAAGCGCAACACGCAAAAAGCGCAAGACGCCATCCGCAGCCTTGTGAAAAACCTGCAAGCGCCCGCTTGCGAATGCGGAAACGCGCTGTCCACTGCGCTGATTACCAATCCACAGGTCATTCCCCCTGCAACCCGCCAAAAACTCGACCTTCTGGTCGGGAAGTATTTGAAATAAATAACGCCGCGCGTCGTTTCGACGGTTAAAGACAAACGCGCCATCGTAAAGACCTCGAGACGACGCCTGCGCGTTGTTTACCGCAAAGCCCGCTTTTTAGGAAGCCGGCGGGGGAAACGCTTCGCCATTAAAGCAAAAATGATGTACCATTGACGAATGTCCGATAAAACCCAAAGCCTGCTCCTGCGCTGGGCGGGGCTTTTTCTCTTTCTTCAATCCATCATTCTCACCCTCTCTCCCGCGGCGCGCGAACGTTCGTGGAATGTGGATTATCGTTTTTCGCATTGGGCGGCTTTCCTCGCCTGGGCTTTTTTGACTTGGCTGGCGCATCGCGCAACGCTCAAAATCCTGC
>JAIWOB010000087.1 GCA_020217065.1 Chloroflexota bacterium
TTTCACCTTGTCTTTATGTTTGACCAAGCCAATGATGGCGTTCTGATAGCCAATCAATTCAAGGTAATGCGTGAAAGGCGAAAAAACTTCGCCATGAATTGAAACCTCGCCCTGCGCCTTGGCGCGAACAATGTCAATCGTGTCGAAAAAATAATCTGGAATTTCGCTCAGCGGCGCGGAATCCTTTTTGCCTTCGAGCCAGGGGATATGATAGGTATTCCAAAGATAACCTGGGAACTGGTCAATCGTTTCGAGATGGTCGGGGTCGAGGGTTTTCAAATCGGCGCGGGGCTGCAAGTCGGGGCGGGCGGCGTACACATATTGGGCGTTATCGTCCCAGGGAATGAGGGTCACATGCCCGTTGCGCCAGGCGACTACCTCCCCTTTTTTGGTCTCCTCGATTTTTTGAATCTGATTCAGAATATCGCGCGGGCGTCCGGGCAAGTTAATGAGAATCCCATCGAACTGATAACGCCGCTGCATTTTGACCAACGCCTCGGCAAAACCTTCGCTGGTAAACCAGATTTCATGCGGTTTAAGCCCCGCGTTTAGGAAGTAATGTCCCAGCGCCAATTGGCACATGACAGGCACACGGTCCGCCTCTTTGTGCCGCATGGCAAGAGCAATGCGTTCGCGTCCGTTCATCGTCAACCTTTCTGGCGGAATAAATTCCTGCCTCAATTCATGAACGTCGGCTAAAGCCGACTCGAAAATCAGCCCGCAGGGCATCCACGGACTGAGGCAGGGCTTTAGCCCGCGCCCGCCGCCGTTCATCATCAACCTTTCACCGCGCCAGCCGTGAGTCCTTTGATAAACTCGCGCGCAAGGACAATATAGAGCAGGAGCATGGGAACTGCCGCGAGGGAAAGAACCGCCAACGCGCGCGTCCAATCGGTGCGGTATTGTCCGAAGAGCAGCGAAACGCCCAACGCGACCGTGCGCGCTTCCTCTGCTCGGATAAAAACCAGCGGAAACCAGAAATCGTTCCAGATTTTTATCATGTTGAAGATGGCGACCGTCGCCAGGGCTGGGCGCATGAGCGGCAAGACGATGCGGGAGTAAACTTGCAATTCGGATGCGCCGTCAATTTTTGCGGCTTCGAACATTTCGCCGGGGAGTTCTTTGATGAAAGCGGTTAGCACAAAGGTGGCGATGGGCATTCCCATTGCCACATATACGGGAATGAGACTCCAATAGGTGTCCTGCAAATTCAGGGCTTTAATCAAGCGCACCAAATCAAGCGTGCCAAGCCGAATGGGAATCATCAAACCCGCGATGAAGAAAACATACAGGAAACTGGAAACCGGGGATTCCCATTTTGCCAGCGCGTATGCCGCCATCGAACCAATCAATAAAATTAGAATCAACGAGATAAAAGTGACAATGAGGGTGTTGGTAAAGTACAAGTCAAAACGTCCGTCGCTCCATGCGGCTTTATAACCGTCGAAGGTGAACGTTTTAGGCAAGCCAAACGGGTCTTTAAAGATTTCTTTTTGCGGCTTGAGGGAATTTACGATGAGCGTCCAAATGGGAAACATCACCACCGCCGACCAGACGGCGAGGACAATATAGGTAAAGGCGAGTTGTACTTTATTCCAGCGCATGGGGTCGCTCCCTTATTCCGTCACATTGCGGCGCGAGAAGTAGAGCCAGGTCAGCACGCCGGACATCAAGATAAAAAACGTCATCGTGGCGATGGTTGCGCCCATGCCCATATTGGGAATGCCGACGGGATGTTCGCCCGCAATGCCGGTGCGGTAAAACAAGGTAGCCAGCAAGTCGGTGGAGTAGGCGGGTTCGCCTTTTGCGCCCGCCATCGCAAAAATAACGTCGAAAGCGTTGAAGTTATCCACAAAGGTCAAAATGGCAACGACGCCGATAACTGGTTTAAGCAGCGGGAATTTAATCTTCCAGAAAATGTTCCACTCCGAAGCGCCGTCAATGCGGGCGGCTTCGAGCAGCTCATCGGAAATCCCCATCAGCCCAGCCAAAAACATGACGGTTGGCATCCCCACCCATTGCCAGACCGAGGTAAGCGAAATGACTGGCAGGGCGAGATTTTCCCTGCCGAGCCAGGGCAGCGCCCATTCGCGCAAGTTCATTGCAATCAGGGCTTTGTTAACCGCCCCCCAATTGGGGTTGAGAATCAGAGTCCACAAAAAGCCCGTCACCAGCACAGACAGGGTCGCAGGGGCAAAAATGACGGTGCGAAAAAAATTCCTGCCCTTAAATTCAGCGGAAAGCAGGTTGGCGAACAACAAGCCAAGCGTATTTTGCACAAGCATATGAATGGCGAAGAAAATACAAGTGTTGATAAATGCGTTGAAAAATTTTTCGCGCCATAACGGGTTGGTGAACAAATCCACGTAATTTTGCAGCCCGACAAATTTCGTCGGAGTGTAACCTTCCCCCTGATACAGGCTCAGCCGCAAGGAGTCGAATAACGGTCCCGCCATGAAGACAAGGTATACGGTCACGGCAGGCAGCAGGAATAAAACCCAGGTGATTTTCTTCCGATTCCTGGCGTTAAAAATTTCTTGTACGCGAATCATGGTATCTCCTTCATGCGGCGATACGATTGGCAGGGATGGGGTCCCATCCCTGCCTTTGATTGTAAACCGAAACGACAAATTATTTACAAGCCGCGGCGGGTTCGTACCAAGCCGCCAGGTCGGCGTTGAAGGAGTCGGCTGCTTCCTGCGGAGTCTTCTCGTCCTTCAACACGGCAATCACGTTGTTGTTAAGCGAAGTGTAGGCGTCCACGCTGCCGGAGGGCGCGGCAAGGAGTTTTTCCCAAACGAAACGAATGTCTACGCCTTTTGCCTTCTCGTTGAACGACATAAACTCGGCGGCAATCGGGTCGCTGAGGGGGGGAACTTCCTTCGTCAGCGGGAAGAAGCCGGGCAGGTTGTTGCCAAGCAGTTGAGCAAACTCCGGAGTCTCCAACCATTCAAGGAATTTCATCGCGGCTTCCAGGTTGGGAGAGGCGGCGTTCGCGCCGATGGCGGCGTCCACATGGAAGGTTACGTACAGGTCTTTGCCTTCGCGGGCGGGCGGATAGAACACGCCCCACTCAAAGTCGGTAGCGTCTTTCTTGATGGGTCCGATGCTCCAGGAGCCGTCGAACAACATTGCCGCTTGTCCCTGGGCGAAGAGTTGGCTGGCGTCGTAATAGCTGACCGCTTCAAAGCCGGTGGGCAGGTAAGGCTGGAGGTCGTCAATCTGCTGGAAGGAGGCGACCATTTCCTCGCTGTTGAAGCAACGTTCGCCGTTGAGGTACGCCATGCGTCCTTCATAACCGCCGATGTTGCTGGGAATCAATTGCATCATCACAACTTCGTTGATGTCCCAGGCGTCTTTGGTTCCATTCGCAAACGGAATGACGCCGGCGTCCTGCAAGGTCTTGGCGGCAGCCATCAGTTCTTCCCAAGTGGTGGGAACTTCAATGTTGTTGGCGGCAAAGAGGTCTTTGTTATAGTAAATCCCATGCGAAACCGCAATAATCGGCACAGCGTAAGGCTCGCCGTCTTCGGTTGACCAGGGCGCGCGAGAGCCCTCGGTAAAGTTATCCTTGATGCCGGGCAGGTCTTTCAAGGAGGCGATATAGCCCGCGTCGAAAAGTTCGCGCCCGGTCGCAAAAGAGCGAACAAAGAACAGGTCGGGACCTGTGCCGGTCTCCAATTGGGTGCGAAGCGTGGCGTTGTAATCGGGGGGATTGGTCGGGTCGAACTTGACGGTGATGTTGGGGTATTTCTCGTGGAAGGCGGCGGTGATGACTTCCCATGCGGCGACATCGTCCACGCGCCAGGAGCCAAGCGTAAGGGTAACCTCTTCAGCGGCGGGCGCTTCGGTGGCGGCAGGTTCAGCGGGCGCTTCAGTCGCGGCGGGGGCTTCCGCAGCGGGAGCCTCAGCGGCGGGCGCTTCGGCGGCGGGGGCGCCACAGGCAGCCAGCGCCATGCTGACCAAAACCAACACAGACAACAAACCAAACAGTTTCTTTTGCATTTTCTTCTCCTTATATTTTTTGGAAAAATGATTTACTCGCAAAAATCTTCTCTTTCGTATTTTCTCTTTTCGTCTCTCCTTTCGAGTTGAGATTCAAGCTCAGGATTTCAACTCATCCTGTTAACTCGCTCTTGAACGTCCAGCGACAGCCGCTGAATAAAGCCCTGAACAAACTCGGCGGGCGCGAGGCTCGCGTCGTTCATCAGGGGAGTCATGTCCATCGCGTAGGACAAGCCCATTGCGTTATCCACCCCATGCGATTCAAAATATGTGGCGTTTGCGCGGCGGCGTCCCATCGAAGCCAGGTCGTAGCGTTTGCCGCCCGCAATCTGCGAATCAAAGACGCCCAGCAGGGCAAACTGCAAATTTTCGTGACTGGAGACGTCCAGCGTAACTTTGTCGGAATCGACCATCCAGTCGAGCGCGCGCCAGACCTCACAGCCAAAAATCTTTTCTGGACGTTCCGCCTGATTGAGCCTGCGGAGGGCTTCGATGACCCTGAGAGCGACCGCCACGTGCGTGTCGTGCTTGTCTGCAAGGTTATGGGTGTAGACGTACTTCGGCTTGGTTGCCCGCAAAATGGCGAGGATGTCTTCCACAGGTTCGCTCCGCGCCGCGTCTTTGACCACCTTGCTTGGGAAGTCCAACATGACCTGCGCCGCGTATTCGCCAACAATTGCCGCCTTGCGCTGCTCTTTGAAGCGGACAAGGCGCATCTCGTCGTCGCTGTATTTTTCATAAAGCCCGTTGCGCGGAGAGCCGCGCCCATCGGTGACGACGACGCCCGTAAACCATTTGTCCGCCTGCTGAAAGCATTCCTCAATCGGCTGCGCCGCCATGATTTCGATGTCGTCCTGGTGGGCGGAAAAACACAGGTGCGTTGTCCGCGCCAGCGCCTGCTCCACAGGCTGGTTATCGGGGATGAAAATTTCGGCTGTATCGAGGTGAAATTTCATAAAAATCCTTTATAGACCTGACAGGTTTCTCAAAACCGGTCTCATCTCAAATAATCACCGGCAAACTCGCCGCCGCGACGGATTGACCCACGCGGCGCACTTTTTCATCGGGAAGATGCAATTCAATTTTTTTCAGCAATTCAGGGAACTCGGCTTCAAAAACCCGCTTCGCGCCTTCGAGCAGCAAGTCGCCGCCGCGCCCGGAGGTGCAGCGTCCCAAAATCAGGACGTGCTTGATGTCGTAAAAATCGGCGTAGTGGGCAATGCCGTAGCCGAGATAAACGCCCATGCTTTGCCAAATCTTCACCGCGCCTTCGTGACCCGCCTCCAGTTTTTCCTGCGCGAACTTCAACTTCTCGGCGTCGGTCACATTGGCGGGAATCTCAATGCCCGCCTTGGGCGCAAGCCTGAAAACGCATTGTTGCGAAAAATACATCGAGCCAACGCCGCGGTCGCCCGACCATTCGTCGGCGGGCGCGTTCGGACTGTAATCAATCGGCGCAAACGCCAGTTCGTTCAGCCAGCCCATGATGTGACCTTCGCCGTTGACGTAGCCCGCCGCCTCGCTCGAACCGAGGGCAATCCCCAGCACGGCGTTATCTTCGATGGACATCGAACCCGCCAGCGCGGTGACATCGCCGTCGTTGATGACTTCCAGCGGCACGCCCAACTCTTCGCGGATACGCAAAAACATATTCTTGATTTCGCCAAACTTCTCCTGCGGGATTCCGCGAAAGAGCGAAGCCACCATCGGGCGGTTGTCAATGTAAATGCCCGCCGAACTCCCGCCGACAGCGTCCACACGCGGCATTTTGCCGGCGGCAGTCTTCAGCGCGGTCATCACCTCGCGGTAGTGATATTCGGGGTCGGCGTGCTTGCGCGGCTCCCAAATCACTTCCTCGCTGTAAACGGGAGTCCCTTCCACCACCGCGCTCACCTTGCGGTCAGACGCGCCGAGGTCAAAACCAATGCGGCAGCCGTTCAAGTTGCGCCCCAGCAGTTTGCCCGTCTCGCGCGCCGCAGGGACTTCATCCACAGCGCAAGCGACAACCGAAAATTCTTTCTCATACACCTGCTCGCCCATGAACTTGTAATCGAAACGCCGCGCGCCGTTGGCGGAATAAACGCTTTTCAGATATTCGGCGATTTTCGAAGAGCCGCCCACATAGAGCGTATGTCCGCCGCGCTGCCAGAGCAGGAATTTGACAATGCGTTCGATGAAGGGATAATTCGCCTCGAAGTTGGGATGACCTTCGGGCAGGACTCTGGTCTCGAAGCGGGAAACGCCGTCCGCGCCGCGCTCCAAGCCGAGGACAAGCCTCACGCCGGCGGAATCAATCTCACGCTGAAAATTTCGATTCGCCAGCGCGGCTGGGCGAAAGCCTTCATCCAGCGGCGGGACAACTTTGGGAGCAATCAACTGCAAAGACATCAATTTTCCTCGTTGAATAAAAGCGAATAATCGTCGAGCAATAAAAACGCCGAAGCGCCGAGAATGCAGGCGCGATAATCCAGCCTGCCGATTTCCAGTTTGACGCTTTCGCTAATGCGGCTGAACACGCCCGCCTGCATGGAGTCGCAAACGGCGTTCAGCCATTTTTCGCCGAAGCGGGTCATGTCGCCCGTCAGAACGATTTTTTGGATGTTGAGCGTGGCAATCAAATTGGCAAGCGACAAGCCGAGATAGCGCCCCGCGCTTTCGATGACTTCGCTGGCGGCGGCGTTGCCCGCGCCGAAAGCGGAAAGCGCTTCGGCGAGCGAAGCCGCCTTTAGCCGCTTGACCACCGCCCGCGCGCTGGCGACCGTTTCCAAACATCCGCGCTTGCCGCAGCGGCAGAGTTCGCCGTTTTCCTGAACCACCACGTGACCGATTTCGCCCGCGCCGCCGCCGTCGCCCTGAAAGAGCCGGCCATTAATGAGAATGCCCGCGCCAATGCCATGAATGACGTTGACCACGACCATGTTCTCATCGGGCGCATGTCCGCCGCCGTAGACAAACTCGCCAATCGCCGCCGCCTGACTGTCGTTCAAAACCCGCACAGGGATTTTGTATTTCTTTTCGAGCAACTGGCCAAGGGGTAAATCCCGCCATTCCAAATTGACCGCATTGACCACCACGCCTTCGCGGGTGTTGACCAAGCCCGGCGTTCCAACTCCAATCCCCACAATCGGCTTGATTTTTCTCTTCATCAACTGGTCAATCATCTGATACACAAGGTTGAGAGCGTTCTCGCCATCCTCGTCATGGACCGGCGCTTCCACCATCTCCTTGATTTCCCCGCGCAAATTGACAATCGCGCCTGTAAATTTATCCTGCGCGAGATTCAAGCCGATGAGGTAGCGCGAGTCGGCGACCACGCTCAACAAAATCGGCGACTTGCCGCCCAAAGACTCCCCCCTGCCGACTTCCTCTACCAACCCTTCAGAAAGCAAACCGTTGACCACATCCGAAACCGTGGTGCGCGTCAGGCGCGTCACCCGCGCAACTTCGGCGCGGCTGATGGTCTCGTTTGCGAAAATCGTCCGCAAGACGAGGTCGCGGTTGTGCTGTTTGGTTTGCTGGTGGGTGGCTTTTTTCGTGGTCATGTCGGTAAGTCAAATTACAGGTTACAGGTTCGCAATTCCTGCTTTGATTCCTTTTACCTGCCCGCCGTCCACGACGGTCAAAGCAAAGTCGTCGCCTTGTCCCATTTTGGCGTCCGCGCGGATGTAGGTCATGCCGCTCTTGCGGGACACGGCGGCGGCGGAATGGACTTCGTCCACGCCGGTTTTCAAAACAATTTCGTTCACGGTGGCGGGAGTCACGCCCGCCGCCATAATCATGATTCGCCTGCGGGCGTAAGACGCCACCTTTTGCAACATCTCCATCCCGTCGTATGGATTTTCCGCCTGCCCCGAAGTCAAAATCCTTTTGACCCCCAACTCGACCAGCGCATCCACCGCCTCAAACACATCCCGAACCTGGTCAAACGCCCGATGACAGGTGACGTCCATCCCAGCCGCCTCTTTGACGAGGGATTTCATAATCGGGAAGTCAATCCGCCCATCAGCAGTGAGAACGCCAAACACCACGCCCGGCGCGCCAAGTTTTTTGGCGGCGTGAATGTCGCGGTGCATGATTTCAATTTCATTTTCAGTGTAGAGAAAATCGCAACTGCGCGGTCTGACCATCATGAAGACGGGAATGGAAGCCCTCAACGCCGCCTCCATGAAAGCGTACGACGGCGTCAACCCGCCCTCTCGCAGGCTGGAGCACAGTTCGATTCGGTCCGCCCCCGAAGCGATGGCAGTGGAAAATGACTCGTAGTTGTCAACGCAAATTTCGAGATTCATGAGGCTGTCACAAAACTCCACTTTGTAAATTCACTATACTAACAAAGATTATTTTACAGAATTCCAGACTCAAAGTCAAGCGCCAGTTTCTTGACAATTTTTAGTTATAGTTATAAAATAATTTAGGTATGGCTAAAAATTATCCAACCACCCAGTCCGTGCAAGACTATCTCAAGCGCATTTACGACCTGACCGAGAGCGGCTCCCCTGCCAGCACCAACGACCTGGCGCGTGAGTTAAAGGTCAAGCCAGCCTCGGTAACGGGGATGATTCAAAAACTTGCCGCCGAGACCCCCCCACTGGTGGCGTATCAAAAACATCAGGGCGTCACGCTCACCCCCGCTGGCAAACGCGCCGCGCTGGAAGTCATCCGCCACCACCGCCTGCTCGAAGCCTGGCTGATGCAGACCCTCGGTTATTCGTGGGATGAAGTCCACGAAGAGGCGGAGCGGCTGGAGCATGTGATTTCGGAGGATTTGGAACAGCGCATCGCCGCCGCGCTCGGACACCCCGCCCGCGACCCGCACGGCGAATTGATTCCGTCCGAAGACCTGACCATGCCCGCCGACGATTGCCCCCCCCTCGCGGCGCTGCGTCCCACGCAGACCGCAATCATCTTACGGGTCAACGCCCACGACGCCAACTTACTGCGCCACCTCGACAGTCTGGGACTCACCCCTGGCGTGCAAGTCGAAGTCATGGAGTATTCATCATTCGACAACAACCTGACAATAAAGGCAAATGAAAAGACAACCGTGCTTGGGTTGAATATCACGACAAAAATTTTTGTGCAGATTATGTAGCGCGGAATTTATTCCGCAACCAAAGACGATATGACTATCGCCCTGCAAGAATTCAACGAGAGGATTTTATGAGCACAACCATCTGGGTCATTATCATCGGCGCTTTGCTGCTCGCCGCGCTCTTCCTGCCCCGCGCGGGATTGCTTGCGGTTTACAAAACCTATCGCGCGGCGTGGGAGCGCGAACAAGTGGAAGACGCCCTCAAACACCTGCTTGACCGCGAACGGCAGGGACGCCACGCCTCGCCTGAGTCGCTGGCTGGCGCTTTGGATATCCGGCGCGGCAAAGCGACGCGGCTCATCGAAAACATGGAAGAACAAGGCTTGATTGAATCGCAAGGCGCGCAATTGCGCCTGACCGCCGAAGGCGAACGCTGGGCGCTGCACGTTGTCCGCGCGCACAGGTTGTGGGAACGCTACCTCTCCGACGAAGCGCGGATGCCGCTGGAGAAAGTCCACACCGAGGCGCACCGCCGCGAACACACCATTAGCGAGGCGGAACTCGACCGAATGGACGCGGCGATGGGCTTCCCCACCCGCGACCCGCACGGCGACCCCATCCCCAACCGCGACGGGATTCTGCCCGAAGCGAAGGGAATGCCGCTGACGGCGTACCAGGCTGAGGGGTTGATGCGCATTGTCCATCTGGAGGACGAACCCGCTCTCGCTTATCAACAAATCCTGGCGGCAGGACTCCGCCTGGGACAGGTCATCCGCATTTTGGATAAAAATCCGCAGCGATATTTGCTGACCGACGGCGAACACGAATATCGCCTTGCGCCAGCCATCGCCGCCAACGTGAGCGTGGCTCCGCTGGCGGAAAGCGAAGCGGCAAGGGCGCAGGCGGTTCCGCTGGCGGATTTAGAACATGACCAGAAGGCGGAAATCGTCGAACTTGACGAAG
>JAIWOB010000156.1 GCA_020217065.1 Chloroflexota bacterium
AATAGTGCGCGCCAATTTCAGGATGCGGTGATACGCCCGCGCCGACAAATTCAACTGACTCATCGCCGCCCGCATCAGGCTCTGACCTTCATCCTGCAACTTGCAAAACTTTCTGATTTCGCCAATCCGCATATCCGCATTGCAAACAATATCCGCCGAATCGCCGAAACGTTGACGCTGAATCTCCCTCGCCGCCTGCACTCGCTTGCGGATTGTTTCGCTGCTCTCCCCAAGCCTGTCGTCGCTCAATTTTTCATAATCCACGCGGGGGACTTCGATATGGATGTCTATCCGGTCGAGCATAGGACCAGAAATACGTTTTTGATATTTTGTAACGACCGCCGGCGCGCAGGAGCAGGGCTTGACAGGGTCTCCGTAGTAGCCGCACGGACAAGGATTCATCGCCGCCACCAATTGAAAATTTGCGGAGAAGGTCAACGCGCCTTTGGCGCGGCTGATGGTGACGACCTTATCTTCCATGGGCTGGCGCATGACTTCGAGAACGCGCGCGCCGAATTCTGGAAATTCATCAAGGAAAAGAACGCCGCGATGAGCAAGGGAAATTTCGCCGGGCTTGGGAATGTTCCCGCCGCCGACGAGTCCCGCGTGGCTGATGGTATGATGCGGCGCTCGAAACGGGCGATGACGAATGAGCGGAGTCCCCGCCGGGAGTTGGTCCGCCACCGAGTAGATGCGGGTAACGTCCAAAGATTCTTCAAGGCTCATCTCAGGCAGGATGCCCGGCAGGGCGCGGGCAAGCAACGTCTTGCCCGCGCCGGGACTTCCGACCATCAGCACGTTATGCCCGCCAGCAGCCGCAACTTCGAGCGCGCGTTTGACGTGTTCCTGTCCTTTGACTTCGCTGAAATCTGTGGGGACGAAGAGCGGTTCGAGGGAATCGTCTGAAGGAAGATATGGCTCGATGGCTTGCCGTCCAGCCAAATGGTTGTAAAGGTCGGCAAGCGTCTTAACCGGGATAATTTCCAGGTCTGGAATCAAAGCCGCTTCGGGCGCATCCGCTTCGGGAACGAACATCCGCTTGAAGCCGTTGGCGCGGGCGGCGGCAGCCATCGGCAACATGCCGCGCGTGTGACGAACAATCCCGTCCAACGAAAGTTCGCCGACCACCAGCGCGCCTTCGATGGCTTCACGCGGAAGAAAACCCGCAAGGACGATGACGCCGAGCGCGATGGGTAAATCATAAGCCGGTCCTTCCTTACGGACGGATGCGGGCGCGAGGTTGACCACAATGCGATGACGAGGGAAATGCAAGCCGGCGTTTTTAATGGCGGTCTGCACGCGCTCGCGGCTTTCCTGCACGGCGGTATCGGGCAAACCGACAATCGTCATGCCGGGCAGACCGTTGGCGTAATCCACTTCGACTTCGACGATGACTCCGTCAAGTCCCACTACGGCGCAGGAGTAGATGCGTGAGAGCATGGAGATATTTTACATGAGATTGGACGTTGTGAGTCAGATATAATGCCCGTATGGAAAATCAAAAACGCCCCCTCTGGACTCGCGACTCGTCCGTTTTACTGGGCGGTTTTTTCGTCACCATCATCCTCATCGTCTACATCTGGCGTCCCCTTGCCGAGGAGGCGCTTTCGTATGTTGATTGGAGCGGTCCCTGGTGGCTTTACATGGATTGGCTGCTGCTCGGCATTTTCTTCTTCATGTCCATCGCCATCGTGGCGCGCGCCAACCTTAAAGTAGATTTGCCGATTGTATTTATCGGTCTCTGCGGCGGATTGGCAATCGAGTCCTGGGGCACGCAGACCAACCTCTGGCATTATTACACCGCAGAACGTCCCCCGTTGTGGATTATCCCCGCCTGGCCGATTGCAAGTTTATCCATTGACCGAATCGCAAGAGTCCTAAACTCGACGGTTGAACAAGTCTGCAAACGATTTAATCCGACAATTCCACGCTCGCTGTTCTCCGCTCTCTATTGGCTGACCTTCATCCCTTTCCTGTTTCTGACGCTGGTCTTTGTTTTTCCAACCTTCGACAAGGCGTACACTTGGCTCTCGTTGACCTTGTGCGTCCTTCTCGTCTTCACCCCCACAGATTATCGTTTTGCCTTTCTGACTTTTATCGCCGGGGCGGGGTTGGGATATTTCCTTGAATTATGGGGGACTACGCGGGAATGCTGGACCTATTACACGCTTCAAAAGCCGCCGCTATTTGCGGTTCTCGCGCACGGCATGGCGGCTGTGGCTTTTTGGCGGACAGGGCTGCTGATGAATTTTTTTTGGGGAAGGATAAAAGGCGGAATAAGGCTGCCTAGTTTATCGTAAGACGCCAGGAAGCGCCCTCCTATCTTGCAGCGACTCCAAAAATGTTTTAAGGGCGCGGCGATTCTTCGTCGCGCGCGCAGATTGACATAGCGGGAGCGCGCCCTTGCGCATATCTTCGCAGTCAAGCCGCCGGGCTGCCGCATTGCCCCGTTTTTGTAATGCTGCGCGCTTGTGTATGGGGGGAATAAATGATATATTGCGGACAAGAAATATCCAATTTGGAGGCGGCATGAAAACATTTTTCACAAAACTGGCTCGGTGGGTCGGCGCGATTTTGCTCATCCTCATTCTGGCGTTGGGAGGTTTTCTGTGGCTGGGGAACTATCACCCCGCGCGGGTTGAAACGATGCAGGTGAGTTGTCCCGCGTCGTCTCCACAGTTGGAAGCGGGGCAGACGCTTAAAGTCCTGACGTGGAACGTGCAAACCATGTCGGGCAAGAACTACGTCTTTTGGAGCGACCTGCCTAACAACGACGGTCCCGACGAGAAACCCTCGCCCGAAGACATCACCGCGACGTTTGAAGAAACCGTGCGCGTGGTGAAAGACGAAGACCCCGATATTTTATTGATTCAAGAAATTGACGACGGCGCGGAACGCACCTACTACGAAGACCAGCTCGCCCGCTTGAGCGCCATGCTGCCCGAATATCCCTGCGTCACCTCCGCCTTTGATTGGAAGTCCGCTTATGTGCCGCACCCGCGCATTCACGGCAGCGTCGGCTGGAAGGTTGCCATCCTGTCCAAGTATCAAATCAGCGCGGCGGAGCGGATTCAACTTTCCACCGCCGACAAAGGGTTTCTCGAAAATCAATTCAAAATCAAACCCGCCATTCTCAAAGCGATGATGCCCATGACAAACGGCGGCGAATTTGCGGCGCTGACTTTGCATTTGGATTTATACGTCCCCGGCACGGACGCCAAAGACGTACAACTGGCGGAGATTGGCCAGGTTTTGAAAGAACTGGACGCGGCGAACATCCCCTGGGTGTTGGGCGGCGACTTCAACCTGTTGCCCTATGACGACGCGGCATACGCCCGCCTGCAGCCCGCCCAGCAAAAATACTACAACCCCAAGAGCGAGCTCAAATTTCTCACCGACCGGTACGCGGTCATCCCCACGCTGGAAGAAACCAACGGCGCGGATTTTGCGAACTGGCTGACGCGCTGGCCCAACGACCCTTCCATCCCCGGACCCGACCGCACGCTGGATTACTTCTTCCTGCCAAACAATATCAACATCGGCGCGCATTATGTGAGGATGGAGGATACCCTGCATATTTCGGACCATCTTCCGGTTGTGGTTGAATTTCAAATTCCATAAGCGTATTGAAGCGGAAGCGCGCAGCCGCGAATCATCCCCCATGCGTATCAAGGAGGCATGATGTTAAAAAAGGTCTTTCTCGCTCTGTTTGGTTTATTCATTGCAGCCCAGACTGCCGGCGTGTACGCATGGGGAAGTTACATGCGCTCGCAGACAAAGGCGGAGGTCATATCGGCGGAGGAGTATCCAGACAGCATTCTGGTGGATTCAACCGGGCAAATTTGGGTACAGCCTCGGCGCCCCGCTTATTCCGACGACCTGGTGTGGAAGGTTTATCGGGACGGCAAACTGGCGAAAACCATTGAGACGAAAAATGAGCCGAATTTTCCCGCCAAAATTGCGATGGACGCCCGGGGGAATTTGTTCGGCGTTTTGTCGCTTGGGCTTGGAAATGGGGGAATACGGGTGGTGTCTTATAACGGTTCAACCTGGAATCAGTTGACGGAACTCGCCAGCGAGAACAGGCTATTCATCAGCGCCTTTGCCGCAGGTTCGCAGGATGATATCTGGATTGGAGAAATCGGCCAACTGTTTCACTATAATGGCAGCGAATGGCAAACCTTTACGCCGGAAAACTCATCTTTGCCGAACGCCTCCATCAACACAATCTTCATTGACAGCCGCAAGCGGGTATGGCTTGGCACGGGCTCCGGCGCGGCAATCTTTGAAAACGGAAAGATTCAACTCCTGTCCAATTCCGCGCCCGCCGGATACATCTACTCCTTTGCCGAAGACAAGGATGGAACAATTTGGGCGGGCGGCGAAGAAGGCGTGTTTTCCTTCAACGGAACGCAATTCACCCGCTACGACAAAAATCTAAACGGCTCGAGGTTCTACAAAATTGCTGTGGATTCGTCCAACCGCGTGTGGGCGCTCTCCGCTGAGGGCGATTTATCGGTGATACACGGCGCAACAACCAAATACTTGTTTGAAGAACCCGGCAATTCGATTCAAGATATTGCGATAACAGCGGATGAAAAGATTTATCTCATGCGGACAAAGGATATTTCCACGCTCAAAGCCGATGTGCCGCTGGTCAATGCGGTTACGCTCAAATTCCTGTGGCTTTTGCACAACGGCGTTTTTGTATATCTCGGCATTTTTCTGGCGTTCCTCTGGATTGCGGTTGCCCTGAATTCATGGGGAGTCGGGCTTGGGCTGGCGCTGACGGGACTGATTTTCTGGGGCATCGAATCTTTCGCGCTTTTTGATATTAATGGCGTCCATCTTGGATACCTCAACCCCGGCTTTGCGCTCACCTTCTTTGCGTTTATCGGCGGTTTGGTCGGTTACTTTTTCAAGCGCCGCGGCGTAAAGTATGCCGATTCCATCGGCAGCGGAGTCGGCTGCCTCGGCGGGGCTATCCTGCTGGCGTGCCTCTATGCTGTGGTCTTGTTATTTCTCGTGTCGCGGGCATGAAGCAAATCGTCGCTTAAACGGCGTCCCGAAGGCTCGCAAACCTTCGGGACGTTGTTTTTTTGGGATGTAATTGCGAGGAGCGTTCGTTGCGACGAAGCAATCTCCTACACGACGAGGGGATTGCTTCGACCCGCTTCGCGGGTCTCGCAATGACGGAATGGGTCTTATCTCTTCAACGTTCTATACTTCACTCGATGCGGAGTCAAATCCTTGCCGAATTTTTCTTTCATCATCGCTTCGTAGTCCGACCAGTTGCCGATGTACATCTTCGCCTGCGAGTCGCCTTCAAAGACGATGAGGTG
>JAIWOB010000110.1 GCA_020217065.1 Chloroflexota bacterium
CCGTGCTGCTGCACAATTTGCAAGACGGCGGAAAGCCCAAGCCCTGTGCCGCCGCGCCCGCCTTTGGTGGTAAAGAAAGAAACCCAGATTTTTTCTTGAATCTCCTTCGGAATTCCAGGTCCGTTATCCCGCACCGTCACCAGGACAAAGTTGGGATTGGCGTCGCGCATTCCTTTGACGTAAATCTTCGGGTTGGGCGTCTCGTTCATCGCCTCCCAGGCGTTCTTGATGAGGTTGTTGAAAACCTGCTCCACCTGACGCGCATCCACAAAGGCGTTGGGCATGTCCTCCGCCCACTCCATCTCGACCACCCCGTCTGGCAAACCCATATTGGCGACGGTCTCGGCTATCATGGCGCTGAGCGAAACCGGCGCGTCGTTGCGTTTGCGGGCGGGACCAATCAAACCTTCCTTAATATCGAGGATGGTCGCCGCGCTGTTTTCGGCAATATCCAAGTCCTCAAACAGGGATTCTACGCTGACCAGCGCCTGCAAACGATTCTTTTTCATGGCAGACATTTCGGCAAGCGTCTTCTTCAGGTCTATGCCCTTTGCCTGGGCTTCTTCTTTGACGATTTCAACCGCCGCAGCCAGATTTTCGTTTTTCGCCTCTTCCTCCGTCAACTGCGCCGCCAGGGCAAGAATGTAAACCAAGTCTTCGCGCACCCGCCTGACGCTGCCCGGAATAGGCGCGGCTTTATTGCCGACCCAGTGAATCGCCTCGCCGGTGGCGGTGGCGATGGCTTCAAAAGTCTTCGTGCGAACCAGCTCGGCGGTGGCGGCTTCCAGTTTGAACATTAATTGGGCGTTATTGATGGCAATGGCAATCTGGTCCGCCATGGCTTGCAGCGAGGTGATGTCGTCTTCGCTAAAAGCGTTCAACTGGTCGCTTTGGACGGTGAGCGCGCCCAACGGCTCCGACTTGACAATCAGCGGCAGCGCCATTTCGGAGCGGGTGTTGGGCAGAAAGGGATTCTTGAAGCGCGAGACTTCGCCCGCCACGTCGAGGGCTATCTTCGCCTGCTGGTGAATGATGGAGTTGCCAATCATGGATTTTTCATCCACCGGCAGGCGGTAATTTTGCGCCATCATCTGCCGCCCCGCCAGGGCGTATCCGGCTCTCAAAACCGCCCACTTGCGGTCTTCCGACAGCAGAAAGATGCCGGAGTAGTAAAAATTGAACTCGCTGCAAATGATGTTGACCGTATGTTTGAGCAGGTCGTCCAAATCTAAAATCGAAGTGACCATCTGCCCGACGCGGGCGGCGGTTTCGAGAAGCTTATGCCTGCGCTCCAGCATTTGGAACATGCGCTCGTTCTGCTGGAGCAGATGTTTGTTTTTTTCGATGGTGTTGGTTAATTGGCGGATGTTTCCTTCGAGGCGCTCGACCAATTCCTGCTGATAGGCTTGCAGGTGCTTTTCGGCATCCTCCAACACCTCCACCCTGCCGTTAAGATAGGCTTCCACCTGCTCGACAAAGTCGTCGTCTATCGGCTTGTTGATGAAACCGACCGCGCCCGCCGCCAGCGCCCGCTCCCGCGCTCCCGCCGACAAATCCGCCGAGACGACGACGATGGGCGTATTGGGCAGCATTTTGTGCAAACGTGTGGCGGCTTCGTTGCCGCTCATGTGCGGAAGGCTGTCGTCGAGCAAAATCAAATTCGGATGGGTCTCTTCGGCAAGTTGAAAACCGTTGAGCGGGTCAGCCGCTTCCAGCACCACATACTTCGAAGAAAGCAAACGCCGCACAAGCGAACGGGTTTCGTCGCTGTCTTCGATGTAAAGGACTTGCGGAAGTTTACGCGGGTCGCTCACTGTTTACCTATACCGTTTCCTGCTCTGCGGTCTTCCGTGCGCCGCTGTTCGAGCCGTTCCTGCACAATTCCGGCTATCGCTTCGGCGGTGACGGGCGACTCATTCATCACGCGCATAAAATCCGCGCGGGGAATAATAAGCGTTTCCACTGGCTGGCTGCCGCCCGCCCGCACATTGGCGATGGCTTTGCCGCCGCGCAGCAATTCCAATTCGCCGAAGAACTCGCCTTCGCCCAAATTAGAAACGACGTATTCCTGGTTTTGTTTGTCCAGCAAGACTACGTCCACGCGACCGCTGCGAATCATAAAAAAATAATCCACGGGTTGTTCGCGGGCGATAATGGTTTCGCCGGGCTGGTATATCCGCTTTTCGGCAATCTTTGTAAATTCGAGCATGTGACGGTGGCGCAATTGCGGCAGGCATTTCGAAATCGTCTCGTCAATTATCTCGCCGTCTGAAATGATGATATTGCGATGCGTGCGCGATGTCAATGAGGGGTCGTGCGTCACCATGACCACCGTCTTGCCCTGCGCCACAAATCCCTCGAACAAGCGGATAACGGTATCGGCAGAGCGGGTGTCGAGATTGCCTGTCGGCTCGTCGGCGACAAGCAGGGGCGGGTCGCAAGCCACGGCGCGGGCAATGGCGGCAAGTTGCTGCTGCCCGGTTGAAACCAGCGCCGGCAGTTTGTAGGCGAACTTCTCCAAGCCGACCAACTCCAGCAATTCCATCGCGCGCTTTGGACGTTCGTCAAAAGAGTACATATCCACATAATCCATCGGCAGCATGACGTTTTCAAGCAGGGTCAGAGTCGGCAAAAGTTGGAAGAATTGAAAGACGATGCCCAGGTTTTTTCCGCGCCATTTTGACCTTTGACTTTCGGTGACGCCTGAGTAAATGTCCATGCCGTTAACGACCACCCGCCCTTCGCTGGGATGGTCAATGCCGGTGACCATGTTTAACAGCGTGGATTTTCCGCTGCCCGATTTGCCGACAATGGAAACGAACTCGCCGCGATGGATGGTCAAATCTACGCCTTTGAGGACGGTAAATTCGCCCGCCGCGTTGGAAAATTTCTTAACGACGCCGCGCAGCTGAATCATGGCTTGCGGGTCGGATTCCGCCGCCTGGGCGAAATCATGAAAGCGAAGCGGAGCCTTCTTCATCGCCGCCTCACGCTGGTCTTGTCGAAGATGGAATCTTCCCGCCCGTCGAACAACTCCCCGTCGGCAATCGTCAAACTGCGCGAGAAACGACTGGCAAGTCCCATATCATGCGTGACCATGACGATGGTCTTGCCCTGGTTGTTGACCAGATGTTCGAAGACCTCGAAGATATGGTCGGCGGTGAGCGAGTCGAGGCTGCCGGTGGGTTCGTCGGCGACCAAAATCTGCGGGTCGTTGGCGAGGGCGCGGGCGATAGCGACGCGCTGCTGCTGTCCGCCGGAGATGAAGGCGGGCAGTTTGTGGGCGTGTTCTTCAAGCTCAACCAGACGCAAAAGTTCAAGCGCGCGTTCGCGGGATTTACGCGGATGAAAGTTGTTGGATAAATCCATCGGCAGCATGACGTTTTCGAGCAGAGTCAGCATGGGAAGCAATTGAAACGACTGATAGACCACGCCCACATTTTGTCCGCGCCAGAGGGCGCGCGCGTCCTCGTCCATCCTGTGCAGCGATAATTTCCTGCCGTCGGTATAAACCAAAACTTCGCCGCTGGTAAGTTCGTCCACGCCGTTAATCATATTGAGCAGGGTGGACTTCCCCGCGCCGGATTTGCCGACAATGCCGAGAAATTCCGCCGCGCCGATTTCCAAGTTAATGTTTTTCAGAGCGGGGAAATCCCCCGCGGCGGTGGAATAGGTTTTGGAAACGTTTTGCAGTTCAATCAAGGGACCAGTCATAACTCCGCTTGATTTTACCGCCTTTAGAGCGTTCGTTGTCAAGAACAGGCTTGCAAACGGCTGTCAGTTTATCGCTTTTCGTTTGCGTCCATTACCAATTACGAATCAGGACTTCCAGCAGTTTCGCGCGTTCTTCCAGGCTGTCGGCGAAAATGTACTCCCGTTCCGAATGGTAGCCCTCGCCGACCGCGCCCAAACCGTCCAGGACGGGAATGCCAAGCGGGGCGACAAAGTTGCCGTCCGAGCCGCCGCCAGAGCCGCCCGCTTTGAGTTCGAAGCCCAATTTGTCCTTTGCGATTTGCGCGGCTTTTTCAAATGCGAAGCGGTTGCCTTCGCCATAGGGCATCGGCGGACGGTTCAACGCGCCTGTGATTTCGAGCGACGTTCCTTCAAGAACGGGTTTGAGGTTTCGTATTTCGGCTTCGACCCGCTCCCATTCGCCGGGCTGCATGACGCGCACATCCACTTCGATGACGGCTTCATCAGGGATAACGTTCGAGGCTGTTCCGCCGCGAATCACGCCGACGTTGAGGGTGGTCTGCTTTTCGTAAGCGGTGAGTTTTTGAATCGCAAGAACCTGATGCGCCATTTCTTCGATGGCGTTGCGCCCCGCCTGATGGTCGCCGCCGGCGTGCGCGGCGCGTCCCTTAACCTTGACCAGAAACTCGCCCACGCCTTTGCGCCAAGTCTTGAGCGAACCGTCCGCCAGCGCCCCTTCGAGGACAAAGACGACTTCACATTGCCGCGCCAGTCTTTCAATGTGAACGCGCGAGGTGTGACTGCCGATTTCTTCGTCCGAGGTGAACAAAGTCCAAACGGGACGGGTATCCGCTGCGCGATTGGCTAATGCGGTCAGGGCAATGACAATGCCCGCTTTCATGTCCAAAACGCCGGGACCGTGAATCTTTCCATCCGCTTCACGATAGGGAAATTTTTGAAGCGCGCCGATGGGGAAGACCGTGTCCATGTGGCAGAGAATCAAAATGGGGCACTGCGGGTTTTGAGTCGAAGGCTGAAAGCGGGCGAGAACCAAATCGCCTGTTTGCCGGTTGGGGATGATTTCAACGTCCGCGCCGAGTTTGCGGCATTCATCGGCGACAATCGCCCCAACCCTGTCCACCGCGGCTTTGTCGTGAGAAGGAGATTCGGTTTCAACAAGTTGTCTGAGAAGGTTACGCATAGAACGCCTGCAAAACGAGAAGAGTGACGCCAACCAACGCGCAGTAGGAGGCGAAAACATAAAGCGAGTTTTTACTGAGGTAGTTGATAAGCCATTTGACGGCAAACCAGCCTGTGACGGCGGCGACGCCAAAACCAACCGCAAGCAGGGGCAGGAACTCGCCGAGAGTGGGCATCTTGAGTACGTCGAGCGTTTCATAGCCGCCCGCCGCCAGCATGACGGGAACGGACATGAGGAAGGAAAAACGCGCCGCGGCGGGTCTGTCGAAGTTGCGGAACATGCCGCCGCTGATGGTGGTTCCGCTGCGCGACGCGCCGGGGAAGACGGCGACGATTTGCATAAGCCCGATGATGAGCGCGTCGAGCCAGTTCATCGAGTCGAGGCTGCGATTCTTTTTGGAGAAATATTCCGCAAGCGTCAGCAGGACGGCGGCGGCGAAGAGTCGAATCGAGGCTTCGAGCATGGGCTGACGGAAGAGGGCTTCGACGGCGTCCTTCAATAAATATCCCGCCAGCAGCGCAGGGACGGTGGCGATGATGATGTAAAAACCCAGGTTTCTTTCGGAAGTCGAACGTCGAAAGTCAAAGGTCGCTTTGAGGATGGAAAGCAGGTCTTTCCAGTAGAAGGCGAAGAGCGAAACCAGCGTGCCGAGTTGGACAATGACGAGGAAGGAGAACATGGCGTCGTCGGCGGGAAGGTTGAAAATCCGTTGAGCGATGAGCAGGTGAGCGGTGGACGAGACGGGGATGAATTCGGTCAATCCCTGGACGATGCCGAGGAGGAAGGCGTGGAGAAGAGTCATGTGGTTCCTTTGAATATGGTAAGTGGGTTGTGGTTAGTGGATGATGGATGATGGAGCATGGTTAATGGTCGTCGAAAATATAGGGTTCAGGCGCTTCGCGGATGGTGTTTGGAGACGGGATTTCTTTTTCCCCTTGTTTGGAACGCTTGAGATAGGCGATGTAGTTATTGAGTTGTTTTCCAATGGATTCTGTTTGAATGGTCATGCGGTTGTAGATTTCAGCGGGCAAATAACCCAATTCAAAAGCAAGCGCCATGTGACTTTGGACTTCGGTTAGCGAGCCGCGAGCATAGTAGCAAAACCGCACATTATCGAGATAGTGAAAACGCCCGTGAACTTCGGCGATATTGGCAGGAATGCTTTGTGCGGCGCGTTTTAATTGTGATGTCAGATTCCATTTTTCATCGGCAGGCAGATGCGGCACAACTTCTTTATAGACTGTCAGGGCAAAATCCTTCGCCCTGACCCACACATCCAACTTATCCAAATTCATCACGGTCATCGCAACCTCCGTTCACCATCCTCCATTGCCCATCCTCCATCACCCATTCCCCGCCCTTTTCGCATTATTCGACCATTGGGTCAGCAACTCAGGCGCGCGAGACTCAAACGTCCCTTCGGCAATGTAGGCTCGGATTTGCTCCATCAATCGAATCAGCGCTCTCAGGTTGTGTATCGAAATCAGAGTCCCCGCCAGCAGTTCTTTTGCGATAATCAGATGACGGAGGTAGGCGCGGGTGAAGGTCCGGCAGGCGTAGCAGTCGCAGGTTTCATCAATCGGACGTTGGTCGCGGGCAAAGGTCGCGTTCATCAGGTTCAAACGTCCTTCGGGAGCAAAGGCGGAATGATGCCGCGCGAGGCGGGTCGGCAGGACGCAGTCGAAGATGTCCACGCCGCGCAAGACGCCGTTGATTAAATCTTCGGGTGTGCCGACTCCCATCAGGTAGCGCGGCTTGTCTTCGGGCAGCAGCGGCGCGACCACGTCCAGCGTGTCGTACATTTCTTTTTTCGTCTCACCCACCGAAAGCCCGCCGATGGCGATGCCAGGCGTATCGAGCGAGGCGATGAAGCGCGCCGATTCCACCCGCAGGTCGGGATTGATTCCGCCCTGCACGATGCCAAACAAAGCCTGGTCGGCGCGGGTCTTGGCGGCAAGCGAACGTTCCGCCCAGCGGTGAGTCCGCTGCATGGCGATTTTAGTGTACGCCAAATCGTTCGGGTCGGAGCATTCGTCGAACGCCATGATGATGTCCGCGCCGAGGTTCTCCTGAATCGAAATGGATTTTTCGGGCGTGAAGCGGTGCGTCGAACCGTCAATGTGACTTTTGAAGGTCACGCCGTCGTCGTCAACCTTGCGGGTCTGCGAAAGCGAGAAAACCTGAAATCCGCCCGAGTCGGTCAGCATGGGGTTATGCCACTGCATGAACTTGTGCAGCCCGCCCATCTCGCGGATGAGTTCGTCGCCGGGGCGCAGATAAAGATGATAGGTGTTGCTCAAGACCAGCGAGGCGTTAATCTCTTTGAGGTGTTCAGGCGTGAGCGTTTTGACCGTTGCCTGCGTTCCAACGGGCGCGAAGACGGGCGTGAGAAGGTCGCCGTGCGGCGTGGAGAAAATTCCCGCGCGGGCGCGGTTGTTTTGGGCGGTGACAGTAAATTGAAACATGGAATCCATTATAACCTTGCCTTACAAGACATCAGCCCGACAAATGCCAGGCTGAATCGCATAAGTCAAGACTGGAGGGTTGACTAATCGTCTCCGCCTTCTCCACCCTCGTGTTCCCTGCCATCGGGATGACATTCCATGCAATTCTCGAAATTGGAAATGCCCTCTTCCAAATGCTCCGAGCGGATATTCGACTCGTTGTGCTCATGGCAGCCGTAACAGGTGTAGGTTTTATATCCAGCGGGATGACAGGTGGCGCAAGACGATACGCCGCTTTCACCGTGATTCATGGGGAATGTGTGGTCTCCATTATAGGCGGCGGGAGTCCATGCGGTTGTGGTGTGGCAGGCAGCGCAGTCCGTGCCGAAATCGCCCATGTGCCGGGTCGGCTCGGCGTGACATGCAAAACAGGTCGTATCCAATCCCTTGAACCGACCGCTTGTATGACATTTCTCGCAAGCCGTATTTACGTGCGCTCCTGTCAGCGGGAAATTAGACAGGTTGTGGTCAAAGATTACGTCTTCCCAATCGTTGGGGGTATGACAGGCGGAGCAGTCGGCGCCAAATTCTCCGTTGTGCTCATCATCCTGTTGGTGGCATGAATAGCAATCGGTGGGCGCGCCTTTGAAAACGTTGTCCACATGACACTGTTCGCACTTGGCTTCGGCGTGCTTGCCTTCGAGTTTGAAAGCCGAAAGGTTGTGGTCGAATTTCGCGGGCTGCCAGCCTGCGGGTGAATGACAGGCGGCGCAATCCTGCCCAAAGCGTCCGTCGTGTTCGTCATCCTGCCGGTGGCACGAAAAACAATCCTTTGGCGCGGACTGCAAATCCGCAACGGTTCGCGCGTCGAGGTGACATTTCGCGCAAGCCGCTTTGGCATGTTCGCCGTCAAGTTTGAAAGCAAAGACAGAGTGAGTGAAGTCGTCGCCAAACCTGTCCACGCCGTCATGGCAGGCAAGGCAATCATTTCCAAACGAAAGGACATGCGACTGGGTGAAGACAACATCCAGTTGGCGATGACAGGTATCGCAGGCAACGGGAGAAAAAGCCGCAATGTTGTCGCCGTGACAATCGGAGCAGGTCGCGGCTGGAAGCGGGTGACCGTTCAACGAAAAGCCCAGCGCCTCATGCGGAAATTCGTTGTCGCCCAGTTCGGTCAGCGACGCGGTCTTGCCGCGATGTTCGGGATGACAGTCGCGGCAGGCAAGCGTGGGACTCTTTTGTTTGATGGCTCCATGCAGTTGAGCCACGTCGAACATCTGCGCCGCAATATCGGTGTGGCAAGCCGCGCAACGGTCCGCCATGGTTTCGCGCCCCAGAGGAAAAACATGACAAGCCGAACACTCTCGAATCTGGGCGTGTGAAGCGACGCCGCCGTAGGTATCGCCCGCTTGGGCGTTCAACGCGCCCGCCGAAAACATCTCTCCGCCGTTGAAAAGGGCAAAGCCTAAAATCGCGCAGACGGTGATGAAAACAGAAATTATCCCTGACCCCGTGAGACATCCGAGACGATTGGTTTGCATGGCTTCACCTACTTAAGAAAGGTGGCATAATACAGCGCCCCGCCCATGTGGACAAAGGCGGTCACGAACAAGACCATACCAATCGGAATGTGAACTGCGTGCCAAAGCGACATCAACCGCCGCGCCTGCCGCAGCGCAGATTCTGACAGCGCACCTTCGATTTCCAGCCCGTCGAGAGTGCGCGGGATGCGGGTGAAAATGTAACGCCCGATGAATCCGCTGATGACGATGATGACCGTGAAAAGCGTCGTCACGCCCGCAATGCCGTTGAACTTCCAGGAGGTGTGGAGCAAAACCATGTACGGTCCGACCAGCCCTGTGAAAATGTGAAACTGAAGCCAGGAAGACATTTTGCCCCATCTGGCGCTGCGCGTCCGCTTGCGCAGGCTGTAAAGGGTTTCAGTCATCAACATCAGGAGGAATCCGAAGACGCCAAGCAGGTGACCGAACAACTCACCCGCCGCGGGAATTCTCTGCGTGAACACGACCACCGCGCCGTACACGCCTGTAATCAAAATCCCAGCCAAAAGCGCCAGCCAGAGTTCTTTTCCGCCACGAAGCATAATGCGTTCTCCTGTTTTTGAAACTTTTCGCCCTCCCGACAGAGCGTCGGGACAATGCGAGCGAAGTCGAAGGGCTTTCGTACAATCGCGCTCCGACGACGCTCAGCGCGGAACAATTTTCAAATGACTACAACGCCGCCTGTTTGCGCCACGTCACCCAAAAATCTGCGATGAGGTTGGCGATGGGAGCGTTTGGCTTCAGCAGTTTCTCGCGGATGGGTGAAATATCTGCGCCACGCGCAATCATCTTTTGCAAAGGCAGCGAGAGGGTTTGGTCGCCCATCACCACCGCGCCGAGCAGTTTTTCTTCGCCAAGAATTAACCGCAGGCGATTGACCTCGAATCCGCTTTGCGCCACCATCACATCGGGCAGGCTGCGCCAGGTCTCGCTGTCGCCGCGCGCAATGCCTAAGACGTCTTCGTCCCGTCCCCGCCCCACCGCGCCGATGATGGTGGCGGTCAGACCTGCGAGGCGGGTGACATTGAAGGGCGGCGATTTCAGATATGCGGATTTGCCCCCCGCCATATTCATCCCCGCCACGCGACCCTGCTCCC
>JAIWOB010000112.1 GCA_020217065.1 Chloroflexota bacterium
TGCCGTTGGGAATGACGTGAATGGGTTTCCTGACCTTTTGTTCGAGCAGCAAGCGGCGGAATTTGGGCGAAGGCACGACGATTTGGTCGCCAAGGTTGGTGGATGTGGCGCTAAACCAACGCGCCGCATGACGGATGATTGCGGTGCCGCCGATGACTTTGAGATAATGAGTGTAATCGGTAATGGAAGTGTGATAGGTATAGATAAGGGGCAGGTTTTTCGTGGAAGCGGTGAGATAAGCCAGCAGTCCCACCGTCAGCGGGCTGTGGGCGTGAAGGACGTCGAAGTGCTTGCGCGAAAGATTCCAAGTGCTGCGCGGCGTCCCCAGCACGGCGACATAAACGGGAGGTTCGTTGAGGTATTTCAAGGAAGGCAGCCGAATGACGCCAGGCTCCTTGTCTTTATAGCCGGGGAAATTCGGCGCAAAAACCGTGACCTGATGCCCGCGTTTTTGCAAACCGTCGAAAATTAATTGCAAGGACACGGAAACGCCGTTGACCTGCGGCGCATACGTGTCGGTGAATAAGCCAATTCGCAGCGACCCCAAGTTGGGAGACTCAGCCGGCTTGGAAGCGAGTTTGGAAGTGATTTCCCTGGTGAGTCTGCGGGGCAAATCTTTCGTAAGCGTTTTCGTCAAGTCGCGCGCAAGTTTTCTCGGCGACCTTGTTTCGTTTTTCGCCATGACAGTTTCTCCTCATCATGTTCTTGTCGTTTGTGAAATTTCTCCGCTCTTCTCTTCGCGCTTGGTCAGGTTTGCCTTCAAGCGCTTTGCCAGTTCGCGGCGGGTAAGCATGACGCGGCGCTGGCAGCCCCTGCACTCCAGCCCAATATCCGCGCCAAGACGTATCACCGTCCATTCATAGGAACCGCAGGGATGAGGTTTTCGCAGGCGCACATGGTCGTTCAATTGCAGGTCGAGAAGCATGGAAAAGATTATAGTCGAAGAATCGAAGAGGCGGGACAGACGGGCGGCTGGGAGAGCCAAACAAGGGAAACTTTTGAAGTCATGGCGCTCTGCGCCGCCTAACGACGAGAGAAATATTTCCCAGCCGCGCTGCGTAAACTTTCCTTGAGAAAAAACGCGCTTTTGGGATAATGAGGTTGCAGCGGATACGCCGCCCCGCCCTTTCACAAGAAAGAGCGTTTGAAACAAAATCCTCAGGACGTTTCCAGAACAAGGAGAGCGCGCCATGAAAGACGAGTTGAAAATCAAATTCTGGGGCGTGCGCGGAAGTCATCCCGCGCCCGGACCGGGAACGGTAAAATACGGCGGGAACACCGCCTGTGTGGAAATCACCGCCGGCGGACGCACGATTATCCTCGACGCCGGCACGGGCGTCATCCCCCTTGGGCGCGAACTGACAAGGCGCGCCGTTCAAGAAAAACGCCCGCTGGAATTAACTCTGCTTTTCAGCCATTTACATCACGACCACACTCAGGGCTTTCCGTTTTTTGCGCCCGCTTATTTTCCAGGCGCGCGCCTGCATATCTTCGGTCCCGGCGGAACGCCTGAAACGCTGAGACAAGTCTTGGAACGAAACCAAGCCGCAGAGACCTTTCCGCTCAGCCTGCGCGACATGCCCGCCGCAAAAACCATCGAATCGGTGCGGGATAGCCAGGTTCTCGTCTGGGACGACGAAGGGATTTGGGCGGGCGAGCCGGAATCAAGCGTCGGTCCCGGTGCGGCGGCGATTCGCATTTACAAATCACACGCCCATCCGGGCGGAGTCTACGTTTATCGTATCGAATGGCGGGGCAGGTCGGTCGTCTACGCCACCGACACCGAAGGCTATATCGGAACAGACCGTAAACTGGCCGCTTTTGCGCGCGGCGCCGACCTGTTGATTCACGACGCGCAATATAGCGAAGACCACTATCGCGGACAGTTGGCTGGTTTTCCCTCCACGCAGGGATACGGTCATTCGACGGCGACGATGGCTGCGGAACTTGCAGCCGCCGCCGAAGTCAAAAGGCTGATTCTCTTTCATCACGACCCCGCCTATACAGACGACAGGGTCGCCGCGCAGGAATCAGCCGCGCAAGCCGTTTTCCCCTCCTCGCGCGCTGCCTGCGAAGGAATGGAAATTAAATTCCAACCAGAGGTCGGCGCTCTTTTCAGAAATTTCTCCATTGCAAAACCGAAGCCGGACTTCGACAAACGGCGGGACGGAAGTAAAATATGAACCGCATGACCGACCTCAGAAAAGACGATACCCGTCACCTGCTCTCGGACATTCAATTGTTCGAAGGGTTGACCACGGCTCAATTGGACTGGATTTCAAAACACGCCCATCGCCGCGTCTTCAACGCAGGGACAAACGTCATCACCGCCGAGCAGCCCGGCGAGGCGGTGTATATCATCCTGCACGGGACGGTAAAAATTCACATCGAGCAAGGCGAGCGCGACGTGATTCTTTCCGTGCTGGGCAGCGGAGACCTGCTGGGCGAAATGAGCCTTATTGACAGCGTGGGACGTTCAGCAAGCGCCGTCACCCTCGAAACCTCGCTGATGTTGTGGATGGATAAGAAAACTTTTAATTACCTGCTGGATAACTTTCCGCCCGTGGCGCGGAATCTGGTCAAGATTCTCTCCGCCCGCGTTCGTCTCTCCGACCAGGTGATTCAATCCCTCGCCACGCTGGACGTAAACGGCCGCGTAGCTCGACAAATTTTAGCCTTTGCCGAGCGCTACGGTCACGAAACGCCCGACGGAATCCGAGTCCCCCTTGCGTTGACCCAAAGCGACCTTGCCGATTTGGTCGGCGCTTCGCGCAAACGGGTCAATCAGACGATGGTGTTCTTTAAAGAGCAGGGACTGGTAAGCGCGGACTCAAATGGACCGTTTATCATCCACGATAGAGACGGGCTGGCAAAATTTTGCGCGGAATCCGCCGCCAGTTTTTCCCTTCAAAACGATAAGCCCGCTCAAAGATTCCGCGAGTGAAACGCGCCGTCGAAACGCCGCCCTGAAGATTAGGAAAAACTTCGGGGCGTTTGCGTTTTTCTCCCCATATCCGCAGTTTTTTGAATGGCGTTTTTATATCTTCGGGATTATGATTGTCAAAACTTCAGGAGGTTCCTCATGCGAGATTTGACGAATGAAATCCTTGAGCTTATCCGCCGCACGTCATCCAGCCTGCCGCCGGATGTGGAAAAACGCCTGCGCGAAGCGGTGGAAAAAGAAGAACCAGGCTCAGCGGCGCGCGGCGCGCTGGAGACCATCCTCAAGAACGTTGACCTTTCCCGCCAACAATCCACGCCCATTTGCCAGGACACCGGCACGCCGATTTTCTACGTCCATTATCCCGTTGGCTGGTCCACGAGACAACTCAAGGAGCAGATTCGCTCCGCGATGGCGGAGGCGACCAAACGTTCGTACATGCGTCCCAACGCCGTAGACGCCATCTACGACAAGAACACCGGCAACAACCTCGGCGGCGACGATTTTCCCTACATTCACTTTGAGGAAGTCGAAGGCGACGAGCTCACCATCGAGTTGATGCTCAAAGGCGGCGGATGCGAAAACGTCGGACGGCAATACTCCCTGCCTGACAGCGGTCTGGGCGCAGGACGCGACCTGGCTGGAGTCCGCAAGGCGGTTTTAGACGCCGTCCACAAAGCGCAGGGACAGGGCTGCGCGCCCGGCATTTTAGGCGTCGCCATCGGCGGCGACCGAGGCTCTTCGTACATCAAATCGAAGGAAGTCTTGTTCAGCGAAATAGGCGCGCGCAACCCAGACCCCAAACTGGCGGAACTCGAAGAACGACTGACGAAGGAAGCCAACGAGATGGGCATTGGTCCCATGGGCTTTGGCGGCAAGACCACCGTGCTGGACACCAAAATTGTCGGCTTGAGCCGCCTGCCCGCTTCGTATTTCGTCTCCGTCTCGTACATGTGCTGGGCGTACCGCCGCCGCAAGATGACGGTCAAAGGCGAAGAAGTGATTTACGATTAACGATTTACGATTGTTGGTCGAGTAGTCCTGAGCCGCCCGGCGGGCGAAGGACGCATCGAGACTAACAGCCGTGTGGAGAACAAGATGAAACAAATAACCACTCCAATCTCTGATGATGTAATCCATGACCTCAAAGTCGGCGACGCGGTTGAATTGACCGGCATGATGGTTACCGGACGCGACGCCGTCCACAAGTGGATGATGGAGACCTTCATCAAAAAGACCCGCGCCCCGCAGGGAGACGACTTGCAGGTGTACGAAGAGTTGAAAAAAATTTTGAACGGCTCGGTCATTTATCACTGCGGACCTGTCGTTTCGGGACTCGACACGAAGGAATATAAATTCGTCGCGGCGGGACCCACCACCTCCATCCGCGAGGAGCCATACCAGGCGGACGTGATGAAGCATTTCAACCTCAAAGGCGTCATCGGCAAGGGCGGCATGGGGGCGAAGACCCTCAAAGGCTGTCAGGAGACTCCCGCCGTCTACTTCCACGCCATCGGCGGCGCGGCTTCGTACATCGCCCAGACCGTGGTCAAGGTGCATGGCGTCTATAAAATGGAGTTTGGCGTCCCCGAAGCCATCTGGGTCATCGAGGTCAAAGACTTTCCCGTCGTCGTCACGATGGACTCGCATGGCGGCAGTCAGCACGCGGTCGTCGAAGAGGCGTCCAAGAAAGTGTTGGACGACTTGCTGGTGAGATAGACATAACATATCAACCCAGACCTGACAGGTTTCGACCAGAGGCGACTCGTTCCAAAGAGCCATGTGGAAACCTGTCAGGTCTTTTTATATGGGAACCATCTCCCCCGCTGGGGCGTCATAGCGCTGAAATATCCCCCTAAAGGAGGGCTGCGGTCATGACTGAGAATCAAAAAAAGACAGGTTGCAGAAAAGCGGCATTGATTGGGCTGGGAGTCCTGGCGCTGCTGTGCGCCGGCTTGGGCGGATGGTACGCATGGGACCGCTACACGGGCGGCGTGTTGCCGCCGCTTGGCGCAACCACCACGCCCGCCCCTGGCGTGACCGCAACGGGAGGACCCGCAATGCAAGGCGACAAATACTCTTTGCAAGTCGAATTGAGCGAAGGCGAGGAACAACCTCAGGCTGTGGAGGTTTTGCCCCCTCAGGAAGGCGAGCCGCTTTCAGATGAAGAAATCGCCGCGATTGCCGCGCGCCTGCCCGACCTTCCGCCCGCTTCGGATTCGCAAACCGAGTTCAAGCGCCCCGTCGACTCCCTGCCGCCGCCGCGACCTGGTCAAACCGTCGAGGAGCAGTTCCCGCCCGCCAGCGAAGCGGCGCAACCCGCTCCCAGCGTGGAAACGGGACCCGTTCAAGTCTTGCGCTTCGCTCCCCAAGGCGACGTTCCCCTCGCGCCTTTCATCAGCGTTACATTCAATCAGCCGATGGTTCCGCTTGGGACCTTGGGCGACCTGGCGGACATTGACGTCCCGGTCAAAGTCGAGCCATCTCTGCCTGGGACATGGCGCTGGCTTGGGACTCGCACCCTGACCTTCCAATCTGACTCTAAATTATTCGACCGCCTGCCGATGGCGACGGAATACCGCGTGACGATTCCAGCGGGGACGAAGTCCGCCAGCGGGCAGACCCTCGCCGAAGAAGTCGCGTGGACATTCAAGACGCCGCCGCCCACCGTGGTGACGACCTACCCGTACAGCGATACCCCGCAGCCGCTCAAGCCGCTGTTTTTCGTTTCCTTCGACCAGCGCATTGACCCCGCCGCCGTGTTGGAGAAGATTCAAGTCACGGCGGGGAGCGAGCAAGTCAGCCTCGTTTTGGCGACGCAGGAAGAGATTGACGCCGACAAGCAGGTGAGCCAGCTGGCGAAGAACGCCGAGGAGGGACGCTGGCTTGCCTTCCGCGCGACGCAGCCCTTCAAGCCCGCCACCAGCGTTTCTGTAATCATCCCCGAAGGGACGCCCTCCGCCGAAGGTCCGTTGACCACAATGGCGGCGCAGAGTTTCGGCTTCTCGACCTATTATCCGCTCGAAATTACCGAACATCGCTGCGGTTGGTACGACGACCGCTGTCCGCCTTTCTCGCCGTTTTATATCACCTTCAATAACCCGCTCGACCTGGATGTCTTCGACGCGGACATGATTCAGGTTGACCCCGAAATTGGGACGATGTCGGTCAACGCCTACGGCAACACCATCGAAATCAAGGGCGAAACCAAAGGGCGGACGACTTATTCTGTGACCGTTTCTGGCAATCTGCGCGATGTCTTCGGACAGCGGTTGGAAAAAGATTCCCGCGTGGTCTTCAAGGTGGACAAGTCCGACCCGATTCTCATCGGACCTGGACAAAACTTCCTCACCCTTGACCCAACCCTGAACAAGCCCGCGCTTTCGGTTTACGCAATCAACTACGACAAACTGCATGTCAAAGTCCAGACCGTGCAGCCCGCCGACTGGCCGGCGTTCAAGACTTACCTGCGCGAATGGCAGCGGACGGATAATCCGCCCGCCCTGCCTGGCGCGAACGTGATGGACAAAAACCTCAGCCTCGACCTGCCTGCCGACACGCTCTCGCAGGTGGATGTGGATTTAAGTCAGTTCATGGCTGGGAAGTCGGGACAGTTCGTCGTCATCGTCGAACCGCCGCCTTCGCTGTTCGAAAACGACCAAGCCAAGTGGCGGCGTTTCTCGCAAACGGTCATCGCCTGGGTGCAGGTGACTCAAATCGGGCTGGACGCCTTCACCGACCACAGCGAGATGATTGCCTGGGCGACCGACCTCAAGACGGGCGCGCCGCTTGCGGGCGTGTCCATCAAACCTAACGTCGGCGCTGGCGGCAAGACAGGCGACGACGGCATTGTCCGCTTCGACATCCCTTCCGGCGCGACATATCTCGTGGCGGAAACAGCCAATGACCTCGCAATCCTGCCGCGTTCCAATTATTACTATGGAGATGACGCCTGGGTTCCCTCCCCGCCCAACGACGCTTTGCGCTGGTACGTCTTTGATGACCGAGGAATGTATAAACCTGGCGAGGAAGTCCACATCAAGGGCTGGATTCGCAAAGTGGGCGGGCGGCAAAGCGGCGACGTGGGACTCGTCGGCGACGCGCTGACTTCAGTCAGTTACCAACTCACCGACCCGATGGACAATTCCCTGCTCGACGGCTCGGTAGAAGTCAACGCCCTCGGCGGATTCGATTTCGCCTTCACCATTCCAGCCAATACCAACCTCGGCTTTGCCCAACTTTATCTCTCGGCTGGCGTCGGCTTGGACGGCAGGGATTTCTACCACCCGCTTCAAGTGCAGGAATTCCGCCGCCCCGAATTCGAGGTCTCGACCCGCACCGAAACTGAAGCCCCGTATTTCGCGGGCGACCATGCCGTTGTCGCCGTGGACGCGAAATACTACGCAGGCGGCGCGCTCCCCAACGCCGACGCCGCCTGGACGGTGACCACATCCAAAGGCAGTTATTCGCCTCCCAATTGGGATAAGTTTACCTTTGGCTCCTGGACTCCGTGGTGGTGGTTCTTCGACTTCCAGAATCCCCCAAGTGATGGAGAATCTCAAACCTTCGTCGGCAAGACGGACGCGGCGGGAACTCATCGGCTGCGGCTCGACTTCAAACCGCAAGGCGACCCCGCCAACGAACCCAGCCCGATGAGCGTGACAGCGGAAGCCAGCGTGATGGACATCAACCGTCAGGCGTGGAACAGTTCGACCGCGATTCTCGTCCACCCATCCAACTTGTACGTCGGCATTCGCACCGAGCGCTATTTTGTCGAGCGCGGCAAGCCGCTCAAGGTGGAATTCATCGTCACCGACCTCGACGGCAACCCCGTCAGCGGACGCCCCGTCAAGTTGACCGCGGCGCGGCTGGATTGGGTCTACAAGAACGGGGGATGGACGGAGACCGAAACCGAAGTCCAAACCTGCGAGACCGAATCCAAGCCCGAGCCTGATTCCTGCGTCTTCGAGACGCCCGTCGGCGGCAGTTATCAAATCACCGCCACCGTCACCGACGAGCAGGGACGCAAGAACCAAAGCCGCTTCAGGCGCTGGGTCAGCGGCGGACGCCGCCCCGCAATGAACAAAGTGGAGATGGAGACCGTCACCCTCGTCCCCGACCTTGAAACCTACCAGCCTGGCGACACCGCGCAAATTCTGGTGCAGTCGCCGTTCACGCCCGCCGAAGGTCTGCTCACCGTCAGCCGCAGCGGAATCCTCTACACCGAGCGCTTCAAAATCGAAGACGGCTCGACCACGCTGGAGATTCCCATCAAAGAGGAATACATCCCCAACCTGAACATCCGCGTGGATTTGACAGGCAGCGCTCCTCGCACGGATGAGAACGGCGAGCCGCTTGCGGACTTGCCCCACCGACCCGCCTACGCCAGCGCGGAGTTGAACCTGAAGATTCCACCCCTCAAGCGAACTCTGTCTCTCGAAGTGAGTCCAACCCGCGAGCGACTTGAACCTGGCTCCAGCGCCTCGTTGACCGTCTCGCTCAAAGACGCGAACGGCGAACCTGTCCCCGGCGCGGAAGTGGCGGTGGTCGTGGTGGATGAAGCCATCCTCGCGCTGACGAATTACAAACTATCCGACCCAATTGATACTTTCTATCAAGAGCGTCCATCGTATCTGTTCACCACCTACGGACGCGCCAACATCATCCTCGCCGACCCGCAGACTCTTGCAGGTCAAGCCGAGGAGCAATTCAAGTCAGCGCGGGGCATGGAAGACGCAGCGGGCTTTGCCTTTGAAGCACCCATGTTAGCCGCCGCGCCCATGGCAACCGTGGCGCCAGCCGCAGCGGAAATGGGATTAGGCGCAGGCAACGCTCCTCAACCCGCCATCGCCGTGCGTACCGACTTCAACTCGCTGGCAAACTTCTCGCCCAGCGTCAAGACCGACGCGAACGGCAAGGCGCAGGTCTATTTCAGCCTGCCCGACAACCTCACCCGCTACCGCATTATGGCGGTGGCTGTGGACAACGGAGGCAAACAATTCGGTATTGGCGAATCCAACCTGACGGCGCGGTTGCCGCTGATGGTTCGCCCGTCTGCGCCGCGCTTCCTCAACTTTGGCGACAAGTTCGAGTTACCCGTCGTCCTGCAAAACCAGACCGATGAAGATTTGACGGTGGATGTCATCGCCCGCGCTTCCAACCTCGAAGTTCAAGAAACGGGCAAGCGGGTCACTGTCCCAGCCAATGACCGCATTGAAGTGCGTTTCCCCGCGTCAACCGTCATGGCTGGCGCGGCGAAGATTCAATTTGCGGCGGTCTCTGGCGAATACGCAGACGCCGCCACCGTTGAACTTCCCGTATACACGCCCGCCACCAGCGAAGCCTTCGCCGTCTACGGCGTGATTGACGAAGGCGCGCTGGCTCAGCCTGTCCAATATCCAACGGGAGTCTTCCCGCAGTTTGGCGGACTGGAAGTCACAACCTCGTCCACCGCGTTGCAAGCCCTGACCGACGCCGTGCTTTACCTGACCGCCTACCCCTTCGAGTGTTCCGAGCAGCTGGCTTCGCGCGTGTTGGCGATTGCGTCCCTGCGCGACGTGTTGACCGCCTTCAAAGCCGAAGGGCTGCCGTCGCCCAATGACATGGAATTCGCCGTCAGCCGCGACATCGAACGCCTGCGCGGACTGCAAAACTACGACGGCGGATTCCCCTACTGGCGGCGCGGCTTTGAGTCCGTCCCGTTCAACACGATTCACGTCGCCCATGCCCTCGTCCGCGCCCAGCAAAAGGGATTCGATGTCCCCGCCGATACGCTGTCGAACGCGCAGGTCTATCTCCAGAACATCGAAAATTATTATCCGTACTGGTACAGCCAGGAAACGCGCTGGACCCTGAGCGCCTACGCCTTGTACGTCCGCAACTTGATGAACGACCGCGACGCGGCGAAGGCAAGTACCCTGCTCGATGAAGCGGGGCTGGAGGCGCTTCCGATGGAAGCCATCGGCTGGCTGTGGTCGGTGATTGACAATGAGGAGCAATTGAACGCCATCCGCGCCTTTGTCAACAACCACGTCGTCGAGACGGCGGGCGCGGCGAACT
>JAIWOB010000111.1 GCA_020217065.1 Chloroflexota bacterium
GCGGCGGCAATTCGCGGGTCATCCTGTGCGAGCGCGGCATTCGCACCTTCGAGACCTCCACGCGCAACACCACCGACATCAACGCCATCCCCGTCCTCAAAAAATTGACTCACCTTCCCGTCATTCTCGACCCTTCCCACTCCACCGGCGACGCCGAGTTCGTCGCCGCCGTCGCCAAAGCGGGAATCGCCGCAGGCGCCGATGGGCTCATCGTCGAGGTTCATCAAGACCCGCCGCGCGCCATCTCCGACGGAAAACAATCGCTGACGCCCAAAGCCTTTGCGGAAATGGTCCAACAGGTGAAAGCGGTCGCCGAAGCGGTGAACAGAAAATTCGCGAACGGAAAATCGTAATTCCCATTTCTTCAACATGGACGGCTCAGACTTTACCCTATCCAAATCGCGCATTGCAATTATTGGGCTTGGCTTGATGGGCGGCTCGCTGGCGCTCGCTTTGCGCGGAAAGTGCGCCGCTTTATATGGAATTGACGCCGATTCCGCCGTCCTCGAACTTGCCCTCTCGCAGCGCATTGTGGACGCCGTTTCGACCGACCCCGCCGCCCTCCTACCCAAATCCGATTTCGTCGTCCTTTCGACGCCCGTTCCCGCAATTTTGACCCTGCTGGAACGCCTGCCGTCGCTGACTCAAAGCCCGTGCGTCGTCATGGATTTAGGCTCAACCAAAGCGCAAGTGGTCGAAGCCATGTCTCAACTCCCCGCGAACTTCGACCCCATCGGCGGTCACCCCATCTGCGGCAAGGAGAAACTTTCGTTAGCCAACGCCGAGCGCACGCTCTATTACGCCGCGCCGTTTCTGCTTACGCCGTTGCGGAGAACGTCTCCGCGCGCTCTTTCCGCCGCGCGGCAAGTCATCGGCGCAATTGGGGCAAAAGAAAAAACGCTCGACGCAACCGAACATGACCGCGTTCTTGCCTGCACAAGCCACCTGCCCTTTTTAATTTCTTCCGCGCTGGCGTTATCCACCCCCGAAGACGCCGCGCCGTTTGTTGGACCCGGTTTCAAATCCGCCAGCCGCCTTGCTGGAACGCCATCCTCGATGATGTTGGGAGTCCTTCAATCCAACCGCGAGAATGTCTTGAACGCGCTTGACAAAATGCAAGACGAACTCGCGCGAATCGAATCCGCATTGCGCGAGAACGATGTTGAAAAATTAGAATCGCTCTTGGGAAACGCGCAAGAAAAATACCGAAAATTTATCCAACCGTGATAATTTATCTTTCGCCGTTTTATGAAAATCGCCCCCATTCTTCGCCCGCTTAATGCCGTCGTTCGAGCGCCGGGGTCAAAATCGCTGACCAACCGCGCCTTGTTAATTTCCGCGCTGGCAAACGGAGAAACGCGCCTCGCCAACGCCCTTTTCTCGGACGATTCAATCTATTTCGCCCAAGCCCTGCAAACGCTGGGGTTCGACGTGCGGCTGGACGAAGCCAGCCAGGAAATGACCGTAAAAGGGCTGGGCGGAAAAATCCCCGCATCGAAAGCGGAGTTGTTCATCGGCAACGCCGGCACCGCGGCGAGATTTTTATCCGCCTTTCTGACTCTGGGGCGCGGCGAATATATCCTCGACGGCGATTCGCGCATGAGGCAAAGACCGATTGGCGATTTGATTGATTCTTTGTCCGAACTTGGAGCGAACGTTCGTCCGCTTCTGAGTTCGGATTTTGGAATCCCAAATTCCCAAATATGCCCGCCGCTGCGAATCGCCGCTTCCGGTTTGCGCGGAGGAAAAACAAAAATCGCAGGCGGGATTTCGTCCCAGTTTTTATCCGCGCTGCTCATGGTCGCGCCTTACGCCCAGTCGCCCGTTGAAATCGAAGTCGCCGGCGAGCTTAACTCCAAACCTTACGTAGATATGACCGCCGCCGTCATGAAAGATTTTGGCGTTGAAATCCGCCGCAGCGGCTATCAACGGTTTTCCGTTCCAGTCGCGCATTACCGCCCTCCAACGCTCCCTTATCGCATCGAGTCCGACGCCTCGGCGGCTTCTTACTTTTTCGCCGCCCCAGCCGTCTGCGGCGGGACGGTCAAGGTGGAAAACATCTCCCGCAAATCCAAGCAAGGCGACGTTCGGTTTTTGGAGGTTTTGCAAAAAATGGGCTGCGCCGTGACCGAAGAGGAAAACTCCATCGCCGTTCATTGCCCGCCGGGGACGCCCATTACCGGCGTGGACATGGATATGCGCGACATTCCCGACACGGCGCAAACCCTGGCGGCGATTGCGCCCTTCGCCTCCTCTCCCACGCGCATTCGCGGCATCGCTTCCGCCCGCGTCAAAGAAACCGACCGCATTCACGCAACCTGCGCGGAACTTTCGCGCCTGGGCGTTAAAGTCGAAGAACGCCCCGACGGCATGACCATCTATCCGGCTTTCAAAGGTCAATCGTCGCTCTCCGAGCCTGTCAGCGTTCAGACCTATAACGACCACCGTATGGCGATGGCGTTTTCTTTGATTGGATTAAGGCTTGACGGCGTAATTATCGAAAACCCTTCCTGCGTATCCAAAACCTTTCCAAATTTCTTTGAAGTATTGGAATCGCTACGGTGATTTTCATGACAAAGAATCCGTCTTTCCCCGCTTCTTCTTCATTTTTTCAATTGGGTCTCATCGGCTACCCTCTCGAACATTCGCTCTCGCCTAAAATTCACGCCGCCGCGCTCAAAGCCTGCGGATTAAGCGGCGGCTACGCCCTGTTTGCCATCCCCCCCCAAGACTCGCAAGGGTTGAAAGACTTAATCGCCCGCGTCCGCGCAAGAGAAATTCACGGTCTCAACGTCACCATTCCGCACAAACAAAGCGTCATTGAGTTTATGGATGAACTTACGCCCACCGCCAAAGCCATCGGCGCGGCAAACACGATTTATCTGCGCGAAAACAAATTAATTGGAGAGAACACCGACGCGGCGGGTTTTTTGGCGGACTTGAAGAAATTTACGGACGGTAAAAAATTGGCGTATGGAAAGTCGGCTCTGGTTTTGGGAGCGGGCGGCGCCGCGCGGGCGGTGGTCTACGCTTTATTGCGCGGCGGATGGAATATCGCCCTAGCGGCGCGAAGGGTGGAGCAAGCGCAAGAACTTGCCAATTCGTTTGAGAACGAGACCATAAAAGTTATAAATTACGCCGAACTACAGCCTTTCGGCTTCGACCTGTTGGTAAACGCAACTCCTGTGGGAATGTCGCCCAAGGTGGACGATTCCCCCTTACCCGGAAAATTTTCGCTGAATAAAGATACAATGGTTTACGATTTGGTTTACAACCCGCGCCAAACAAGACTTGCGCGCGAAGCCCAGGCGCAGGGATGTTCCGCCGCAACGGGACTTGGGATGCTGATTGAACAAGCGGCGCTTGCGTTTGAGATTTGGACAGGCTGCGTCCCGCCGCGCCCGGCGCTTTGGCAATCCATCCGCGATGTTTAACTATTGGAGACCGATAAATGCCCTTACGCTTCCTCACCGCCGGCGAATCTCATGGACCTTCTCTCGTCGCCATCCTCGAAGGAATCCCCGCCGGCTTATCTATCGCGCCCGACATCATCAATCAAGAACTCGCCCGCCGCCAGCGGGGATACGGCTCAGGCGGACGCATGAAAATCGAAACCGACGTCGTTCAAATTCTGGGCGGCGTCATGGGCGGGGAAACCACCGGCGCGCCGATTGCTTTGCTGGTGCAAAACGACGACCACGTCAAGTGGAAAGGAAAAGCCGTCGAGCCGATGACCGCCCCGCGCCCCGGTCATGCCGACTTGACAGGCGCGCTCAAATACGGTTACCGCGATTTACGTCCCGCGCTGGAACGCGCCTCCGCTCGTGAGACAACCATGCGCGTCGCGGTTGGCGCGATATGCAAACGTTTCCTCGCCCAATTTGGAATCGTCGTCGGCGGATACGTCGTATCCATCGGCGAAGTTCAAGCCGAATTGGGGGATATGGCTTACGAAGAGCGTTTTCTTCGCGCGGAAGAATCCGATGTGCGCTGCCCAATCGAAACGGCGGCGCGGCAAATGCGCGCGGAAATTGAAAAAACCATGCGTGGAAAAGATACGCTGGGCGGCGCGCTGGAAATCGCCGCCTTGAACGTTCCCCCCGGACTGGGAAGTTTTGTTCAATGGGACAAACGCCTCGACGCAAAACTCGCTTTTGCCGTCATGTCGGTCCAAGCCATTAAAGGCGTGGAAATCGGCGAAGCGTTTGAAAACGCGAAACGTTTTGGAACGCAAGCGCACGACCCGATACAAATTCAAAATTCAGAATCCCAAATTCGGAAGTTGCGGCGTTCAACCAATCGCGCCGGCGGCGTTGAAGGCGGAATCAGCAACGGGCAGCCCATTGTCATCCGCGCGGCGATGAAACCCATCGCCACCACGTTGACCCCCCAGCAAACGGTGGACCTCGCCGCAGGCGCAAACGCGCCCACAAAATACGAACGCTCCGACTTCTGCCCAGTTCCGCGCGCCGTTCCTATTCTCGAAGCGATGACCGCCTTTGTCCTCGCCGACGCCCTGCTCGAAAAACTAGGCGGCGATTCGATGAACGAAATCAAACCCCGTTTCGAAGCGTTACGCCAAGCCGCGCTCGAAGAACTGCCCATGGATAACGCGCCGCGCGTTTTTTGGGAATGACCTTCGCTGACCGATTACAAACCGAACCATGACTCACATCTTTCTTTACGGACCTCCCGGCGCAGGCAAATCCACCCTCGGAAATCTGCTGGCGCGGAATCTCAATCTTCCGTTCGTTGACCTTGACCGCGTCGTCGAAGAAAACGCCGGCGTGACGATTCAGAATATAATGGAACAAAGGGGCGAAACCGCTTTCCGCGACCTCGAAACCGCCGCATTAAAAAACGTCCTCCATCAAAGCCCGTCTGTGATTGCGCTGGGAGGCGGCGCGCTGCTCCGCGACGAAAACCGCGCGCTTGCCGAATCGCAGGGGCGGGTGATTCTGCTCATGGCGGAGTTGGACACGCTGCTGCAAAGATTACAAAACGATTCAAACGAACGTCCTTTGCTGGCGGGCGGCTTGCGCGACAAGTTAAAATCTTTGCTTGAAAAACGCGGCGCGCATTATCGTTCCTTTCCCTTGATAATTTATGTGGACGGAAAAACTCCTGAACAAAACGCGTATCGCGCGCAGGTCGCGCTCGGCAGGCATCGCCTCTCGGCAATGGGGGAATATGACGTAATTGTCGGGCCGGTTGCCAGCCTGCCCCGCGCAAACTTAATCGTCACGGATGAAAATGTCGCGAAATTTCATCTCGAAAAAATTCAATCTTTCCTGAACGTCCAGCCGGTCATCCTCCCCGCCGGCGAAGAACACAAAAACCTTGAAACGATTTCCGCCTTATGGAAAGCCTTCCTCCAAAACGGTCTTGACAGAAAAAGCGCGGTCATCGCGTTGGGCGGCGGCGTCGTTACGGATATGGTCGGTTTCGCCGCCGCAACCTACATGCGCGGCATGGATTGGATTGCCATGCCGACCACGCTGCTCGGCATGGCGGACGCCGCTCTGGGCGGCAAGACAGGATTCGATTTGCCCGAAGGCAAAAACCTCATCGGCGCGTTTCACCCGCCCAAATTGGTTTGGGCTGACCCGCAATTCTTATCCACCTTGCCCGAACGCGAACTCGTCTCCGGCATGGCGGAAGCGGTCAAACATGGAATAATTTCCGACCCCGAATTGTTCGACCTGTGCGCGCGGGGATTGGATTGGACAAAAGAAAACATCGAAACCGTCGTCAAACGCGCAATGGCGGTAAAAATCAAAATCATCGAAGAAGACCCCTATGAAAAGGGATTCCGCGCCGCGTTGAACCTGGGACACACCGTTGGCCACGCCGTGGAACTGGTCAGCGGCTTCCGCCTGCGGCACGGCGAAGCGGTCGCAATCGGCATGACGGTCGAGGCGCAATACGCGGAGCGGATTGGAGTTGCGAAACCGTCCACAGCGGAAAGAATCCGTCAAACGCTGGAGGCGCTCGATTTGCCGGCTCAAATTCCCCGGCAAATGCCGCGTGAAAAAATCGTTCAAGCGATGCGGATGGATAAGAAAAAGAACGCGAGAACGATTCGGTTCGCGCTGCCTGTGGAAATTGGCAAGGTCGAATTGGTTGACGTAACGGACGCGGAAGAAGTCGTCGGCGTTCGATAATATGCCGCCAGTGGAGAAACGATGAAGATTTTGGTTTTACATGGTCCAAACTTAAACCTGCTGGGAAGCCGCGAACCCGAAATTTACGGCGCAATGACTCTCGACGACATCAACGAGAGATTGATTGCGCTGGGAAAGGAACTCGGCGTAGAAGTCGTGTGCCGGCAATCCAACCATGAAGGCGCGTTGATTGACGCGCTGCACGACGCGCGGACCTGGGCGGGCGGGGTGGTCTTCAACCCCGGCGGGTACACTCACACTTCGGTCGCCTTGCGCGACGCGATTAGCGCAATCGGCATCCCCGTGATTGAAGCGCATCTATCGAATGTATACGCCCGCGAAGAATTTCGCCATACGTCGTTAATATCGGCGGTTTGCAAGGGTAAAGTGACGGGCTTCGGGTGGCGGTCTTACGTGTTGGGACTGCGCGGTCTGGCGGATATAATCAAGACATGAACGCGCAAACCATTCCCACCGCCGAACCCTTTTTTTTACCGGGAAACCGCACGGGAGTTCTGCTCATTCACGGTTTCACCGGCGCGCCCAAAGAAATGCGCTGGATGGGAGAATACCTCAACGCGCAGGGATATTCCTGCCTGGGCGTGCGGCTGACGGGTCATGCCACCCGTCCAAAAGATATGATACGCTCGCGCTGGACGGATTGGACGGCGTCCGTCGAAGACGGTTACAACATCCTGCGCGGCGCGGCAGACCGAATTTTCCTTGCCGGGCTTTCAATGGGCGGCGCCCTCAGCCTGTTGATGTCTACGCGGCTTGAAGCCCGAGGAGTCGTCTCCATGTCCGCACCCTACGACTTACCCGACCCGCATCCTGCCTGGCAGATTTGGCTGGCAAGTTATTTCATGACTTACCAAAAGAAAACAAAGGAAGAGCCGGGCGCAGGCTGGTTCGACAAGGAAGCCTCCAAAGACCATGTTTCCTACCCGTTGAATCCGGTGCGTTCCGGCGCGGAACTGGCGGTTTTGCTGGCAAAGATGCGCGCCGCGCTGCCAAAAATCAAAACGCCGGTATGTTTGATACACTCGCGCAACGACGCCTACGTCCCGCCCGAAAACATGGAACGCATCTACGCCGCCCTTACTGTAACGGACAAATCGAAATTTTATGTTGAGAAATCCGGTCACGTCGTTACGCGCGACGCCGAGCGCGGGCGGGTCTTTGAAATTGCGCGGGATTTTATTCGCCGCCTCGAACTTTGAGACCGACAAGATGCGGGACGCTCGCCTTCATTTCACAATGACTCCAGCGCCGGCGGCGGGACGACAAACATAACACACGGCGTCCAACCCGGACCTCTGTTTATACGCCGCGGAAACGGCGTCCACAAACGCGCTGGTTTTTCCCTCTTCCACCAGCGCAACGGCGCAGCCGCCAAACCCCGCCCCAGTCATACGCGCGCCGTAACAAGACGGTTGTTCCTGAGCGCATTCGACAATCTGATTCAACGCTTCGTTGGCGACTTCAAAATCGTCGCGCAAACTGGCGTGGCTGGCGTTGAACAATTCTCCCAGCCGCTTGATATCGCCCGCGCGCATCGCCTGCGCGGCTTCGAGGACGCGCTGGTTTTCGGTCACAATGTGCCGCGCCCGTTTCATAACGACTTCGCTTAATTCGCCTTCTCCGCGTTTTAAGTCCTCCGCGCGAACATCGCGCAGCGCCTTTACCCCAAACCAGCGCGCCGCCTCTTCGCATTGACTGCGCCTTTCGTTATAGGCGGAATCCACCAACCCGCGGCGGGTGGAAGTATCCAAAATCACCACCGAGGTTTTTTCTGGCAGGGGAGCGTATTGGATTTCCAACGCGCGGCAATCTAAAAACAGGGCGCAGCCCTCTTTGGAAGCCGCGCTTGCCATCTGGTCCATGATTCCGCAATTAACCCCCACCCACCGGTTCTCGGCTCTCTGGGCGATTTGCGCCATCTCAACGGCATTCCACGCAAACCCGGAGACTTGAGAAAAGGCGCAGGCGGCGGCAAGTTCGACGGCGGCTGAAGAAGATAAGCCCGCGCCGCGCGGCACGTCGCCGCTCATTACGGCGTCAAATCCGCGCAGGCGATACCCCGCTTCCTGCAATTCGCTGGCGACGCCTTTAACGTATTCCGCCCAGCCCTCGCCCTTTTTGAGGGCGTTCAAATCGAAAACCGAATCCGCTTGAAGGTCGAGGGAACGAATGCGTACAATCGAATCGGCGCGCGGGGCAAGGGCAATCCAAACCGCATGGTCAATCGCCATCGGCATGACAAAACCGTCGTTATAATCGGTATGTTCGCCAATCAAATTGACCCGCCCAGGCGCGCGCGCAACAATCTGGGGATTGGCGTTAAAATAAGTCGAAAAAGAGCGAAAAAGCGTTTCCGTTTCCATAGCCGCATTTATACCATAGAGGCGTCGTGACCGAACTTGAACTGCTGCAAATGTATGAGCCTGTCTTGCGCTTCGCCAAAAGCGAACGTTTTTTTCCAATGGCGGTCGAGCCGTATCTGGAACGCTGCGCTCTTTTTGCAAGCGGTCCCCACGGCATAGCGGAGTTTTTTTCTCATCATCAAGAGCCGCTGGAAAAGCGCATCGGCAAATTGAAAAGCGAACAGTTTTACCTGCGCTTCGTCAATAAGCCCTTGAACGATTCGGACGCCTGGGTTTGGCTGGCGATATTATCCGCAGCGGGGATTGCGGCAGGCTGGCTGGTGGGACGCGCCGCCGGCGTGGAGATAGCGCTTTCCGCCGCGCTAATCGCCGCCTCGATTCTTTTCATGGTCGCTTCGCCCGTGCGGCTGCGGATTATCCCTGCGGCGCTGGCGGCTCTTTTTTTCATCTTTCTCGAAATTGCGCCCATCGGCTTCTTTCTTCATCGCAGCCAATACGTCAGCGTCGCGGTGGAGTATCTGGTTCTACTGCCCATCTACCTGGTCGTCCTGTTCTATCTCTCCATCCGCACCATGAAGTTTATCCTAAGCCACGTTATTCCGGAAATGCCCGGCATGGCAATGGACATCCTCTCTCATGCAACGGAGAAAATCGCCGAAGAAGCCTACGCCCAATACGCAAAAATCCTGGAAACGCACCCCCAGCCGGTGTATTACGGGCGGGCGCTATACGAGACCGACGAAGCGAAAAACCGCTGGACAATTCTGCAATATCACTTTTTCTACGCCTTCAACGACTGGAGGCTGGCGGCAAACGGCATGAATCACCATGAAGGCGATTGGGAAATGGTCGCCGTGTATCTGAAAAACGACGCGCCGTATGCGGTTTTATTTTCTCAACACGGCGCGGGAAGCCTCACAAAATGGAATCGGACGACCCTTGCCGCCGATTCCCAGGGGCGTTGGACTCATCCCCTGGTCTATGTGGCGCTTGGCTCTCACGCCAACTACAGCAGCCCCGAAGTCATTCGCTCGCCGCGCATGTATAAAGCGGGCAGGCTGCAGCGCCTTTTATTCTGGGCGGACGGGCTGATACACTACGCTTTTTTGCTGCTTAACCCAAGCCAAAAGGCGCGGCAAATCGCCCTGGAGGAAGTCCACTCCCGCCCCATTGAGGCGTTCTTTGACGAAAGCGCTTTTCTCGATTTGCGCGACGAAGAAGACCATTATGTCGTCAGCCTGCCGATGGAAATGGCGACCGGCGACGGATTCCGCGCCGGCTGCGGGCAGCCGTTTCGCGAACGATTTATGAAGTCGGAGAGTTACCTCAAACGTAACAAGTCGGACCGCAGGGTGACGCGCCCAAAACTCCGCGAATGGCGTCCCGTCTTATTGAATCCGGAGCCTGATTGGGTACAATATAAGGGATTATGGGGCGTACAAAGCTGGCTGG